>NZ_JAFFZF010000011.1:0-114894 GCF_016924115.1 Gordonia sp. BP-119 | reverse complement strand
GACCGAGTTCACATCCAGAAACTCACCCTGACGATCCGGCTCACCCTGCATACCCACCAGGATCCCAGCCCACCAGGCAAACCCGCTCACCCCACACCGAAACGACACCGACTATTTCAGCAGTCTCCTAGGCTGGTCCCATGTCCGCACCGTACGACCCCGCGTCCGACCCCGGCGCGCCGTCGCGACCGAAGATCCCCGACTCCGTCTCCATCGCCGTCGAGCTGTGGGTGGTGGTGATCGTCGGGCAGATCGTGGCGATGTTCGCGCAGACCGGCACCTTCGTCGACATGATTCGCGATCAGGTGAGTTCTGCTCCGCAGGAAGGGGTCCCGCCCGAGCAGATCGACTTCATGACCTCGTCGGGGTTCGTGGTCGGTGTGCTGGTCGTGACGTCGCTGTTCCTCACCGCGATCACGGCCTTGGTCGTCTGGTTCACCCGTAAGGGCTACAACTGGGCGCGGATCGTGCTGTCGGCGATGGGTGTCTACGTCGTGGTCAGCCTGCTCTTCTCGCTGTTCGGTGGCGACACGTCGCCGGCGTGGGCGATGGTCCCGCAGGTGATCAGCGGCGTCGCGGCGCTCGGTGCGACCGTGCTCCTCATGCGCGGGGACTCGGAAAAGTACTGCCGGGAGATGGCCGCGGCGCGGAAGCCGCAGCCGGTCCACCCGCCGTCACCCCCGTACGGCCAGAACCCGTACGGCCAGAACCCATACGGCCAGAACCCATACGGCCAGAACCCGTACGGCCAGAACCCGTACGGCCAGAACAGGCCGTATGGTGACAGCGATCGTCGCGGCGCGCCCGGCCCGTACTCCGACGACGCCCGATCCGAGCCCGTTCACCTCGACAAGCCGCATCCGGAGAACCGGGGCACCGACAACCAGAACGAAGGACCGAAGAACCAGTGACAAGTCCTGATCCGGCGCTGCGTCCGAAACTCGTCGTCTGGGCCTACCGGTGCTGGCTGACCTCCGGCGCACTGCTGATCGCGCTCGGTGCACTGGTCATCGTCGTGTCGGCGGCCAGCGACACCGGGACCGTCACGTCCGGGGTTCTCGGCGCCATGGTCGCCGTCGTGGGTGTCGGGTACATCCTGCTGGGCAGCAAGGCCTACACCGGCGATGTGCGGTGGCGGTCGTCGCTGGCGGCACTGACCCTGGTCGTCGTGGCCATGCTGCTGTTCCTGAGCCTGGGGATGAACTTCTTCGCGTTCCCGTTGCTCGCGGGCCTCATCGGTTTGTTCGGGTCGTTGCTCGCCTACCGTCCGCCCGCCGAGACCTGGTACACCGGCAAGGAGCCGGAACCCAAGACGCCGCGATCGCGCAAGTAGGGCACATGACCGACGACGATCCCGAAGGTCACGACCCCGTCGAGCCGGCGGGCGAGGTGCTGTTCGCCGAGTCCGGCGGCAGCTGGTGGGTGGTGCTGATCGGTCCGGTCCTGGTGGGCGCGGTCCTCGCGATGGAGATCGCCGGGCCCGGTCAGGTGCACTGGCCGGTGCTGGCGATATTCTTCGTGCTGCTGCTGGGGTTCTCGCTCGTGCAGGTGTCGGCAGCCCGTCGGCATGTCAGCGTCGAGCTCACCGAGACCACGCTCCGCCAGGGTGCCGTCACGACGCCGCTGGCCGACATCGCGAAGATCTTCCCGCCCAATCACAGCCACACCCCCGAGGACTGGGAGAGTGCGTCCGCGTTGGGCGAGCTGCACGGTGTACCGCGCCGCCGCAAGGGAATCGGTGTGCAGCTGACCTCCGGGCGGATCGCCCAGGCGTGGGCCCGCGACGTCGAGCGGTTGCGCAGCGAGCTCACGCAGGCACACGAGGCCGTCCGGCTGGGGTTACCGCCTCGGGGGACGTCGAGGACCGAACCGTCCTCGGAGGATCAGGACACCACGGAGTGACGCCCCGCCCGGCTGTCGCGGTAGGCGCGGCGTCGTAGATCCCCGAGCCACGACGGGGCGAACTCGACGCCCTCGGGCCGGTGCAGGATGGGGTCGAAATCCACGTCGAGTCCGGTGAGGACATGGTCGAGTTCGATCCGGACGACCGGCACGAACCGTCCGGCGCCGGCCTCCAGGACGATCACGATCGGTTGGTTGCGGCGGAGACGTGCAGCCAGGTCCTCGATCGACAGGCCCGACGAGTCCGACGGTTCGAGGATGCGCGCCCGAATCCAGTACAGGTCACCGTCGTACCGGTACGGCGTCAGGCTCGACACCGCGGTGGCCCAGTGCGTCGTCGGCAGCGGGACGGGTAGTCGGCCGTCGAGCGGGGCCGGGCCGGCGAGCAGGAGATCCCACGCGCCGGTGGCGTTGGTCGACGGCGACACCCCGCCGCCGCCGACGGTGCCGGGGTCGGTCGACGGGAAGCGGATGGCCAGGCCGACGATGTCCGGTAGGCCGCCGGGTGTGCCGATGCCCTTGGAGACCCGCACCGACACCGGGCCGCTGTGAAAGGGCAGTGGGTGGTCGGCCGACAGCGCGGCCGTGCCACCACACAGCAGACCGTCGGGGTGGAACACCCGGGCGTGTCTGAGGGCGGCCAGCCAGCGGAACGGGGTCGTGATGAGGTCGGGTAGTGCGCTCATGAGAACTCCGGTTGTCGGGTGGGCGCACGCGTGCCCGGAGGCGTCCCCGACATCGGGTCCACCGCCGGGCAGCGTGCACTGCACATGCTGTCGGTCTAGCCGGACGGGTCCGGGTCGACGACGTCCTTGATCTTGCCCATGACACCCTTCTCGGTGCCGAACTGCGGCTTCTGCGGGGTGCCCATCGCGCCGTCGTAGGTCGCGTAGAGCTTCGGGTCCGGCGGCGGACCCGACTGCCGGTCGCCCAGGGGCTGCGGATCGGCCAGGAACTTGAACTCGTGCGCGCCGTCGGGGGTGGGGCCGCTGGCCCAGCCGCCCTTGTTGGAGTCCTCCCCGTCGGACAGGTGCCACAGGGTGCTCGCGTGCTCGCTGAACTCCTCGTCGAAGAGGTCGTCGGGGGCGATCGTGCCCTCCAGGCCGTCCTCCTTGAGCTCCTCGATCCCCTTCAGCCAGAGGTTCTGGTGGAAGGTGTCGCGGGCGAGGTTGAACCGCAGCATGGCCTTCACGCCCGGATCGTCGGTCATGTGCCACAGGCGGGCCGTCTGGACGCGCCCCTGCGCCTCGGCGGTCACGTTGGCGTGGAAATCGGCGAGCAGATTGCCGCTGTGCGTGATGTATCCGCTGTTCCAGGGCACACCGTTGCTGTCGGCGAGACGGGGGCCGCCGCCGGAGAAGATGGCCTGGGTGGGGTCGGTGCCGCCGAGGACGGCGGCGACCACCGGGTCACCGAGGGCGTTCTCGGTCGAGTTGGTGACCGGCGCGCCTTCGAGCAGACGTGCGACCATGGTGGCGATCATCTCCACGTGACCGATCTCCTCGGTCGCGATGTCCATGATCATGTCCTTGTACTTGCCCTTCATGCGGCAGTTCCAGCCCTGCATGAGGTACTGCATCGTCACCGTCATCTCGCCATAGGCGCCGCCGAGCAACTCCTGGAGCTTGCGGGCGTAGATGGGGTCGGGCTTCTCGGGTTTGACGTCGAACTGCATGTAGTCGGTGTGGCGGAACATGATTCCCCTTCCGAATAGGCATGTGGCACGCTGTGGCAGCGCGAGTGGGACAAGTCGGGGCACAGGCAGTGGACGCGAGCCCGCGCGATCTCGTCGGTGCGTCGCAGCGTGGTCTCCACAGCGGCGTCGGCGGCAGTATGCCCGTGGTGCGCATGTCCAAACACCGGCGCCGAAACGAAACGCGGCCACCGTCTGTTCGACGGTGGCCGCGAAGGTCTCGAGAGCGGGGTTCAGCCGTTCTGGAGCATGGGTGCGCGCAGCAACTCTTCCGGGACGCCGAAGGCGTCGACGAGCGACCGGGCATGCGGCCGCAATTCCTGGCAGAGCTCGTTCACGCCGCGGCGGATCGCCTTGGCGCGCTCCACCGAGATGTGCCGGTGCATCATGAACCAGGACAGGTCGTCCTCCAGTGCCGAGTAGACGTACAGGTCGCACACCTTGCCCAGAAGCTCGGCCGCCGAACGTGAATCGCAATTCTCGATCGCCTCGACGAAGGCCTCGAGCACCACGCGTTCGATGTGCGCGTGCCCGACCTTCAGCAGGTGGTCCTGCGCGTTGTTGAACACCTCGAAAGCGTCGTTGTCGTCGTCGAGCGCGCGGCGTAGACGTTGCGCGCACGTCCGGACGAGGTGGTCCTCGCGGTTGCGGAACAACCTGATCTGGGTGCTGCGGTCGGTGAGCGCCGACTTCTCGGTGTCCTCGTCGGAACCGTCGAGCAGGGTCTGCACGACCTGCCGGACCGCGGTCTTCTCGGCCACCACGTCGCGGGCCATCCCCGCGATGAAGCGCACCCAGCCGCCCGCCGAGAGTCCTTGGACGTCTTCGGAGTACGCCGACAGCAGCTCCTTGGCGATGAGCTGCGTCATGATCGTGTTGTCGCCCTCGAAGGTGGTGAAGACGTCGATGTCACCCCGCATGATCGACAGCTGGTTCTCGTCGAGATAGCCTGCGCCGCCGCAAGCTTCACGGCTGACGTTGATCGCGTGGGAGGCGTGCCACGTGGCGTAGGCCTTGAGGCCGGCGGCCTGCCCCTCGAGCTGGCGCTGGCGTCCGGCGTCGGAGTCGTCGGGTGCGACCGACTGGACCTCGTGCAGTTCGTCGACGATCTCGTTCTGCGCGAATCCGATCGCGTACGACTTCGCGATGAGCGGCAACAGCTTCCGCTGGTGACCGAGGTAGTCCATCACGGTGATCTCGTCGGTGCCCTCGGGCGCCTCGAACTGCTTGCGGATCAATCCGTAGCGGGTCGAGAGTGCCAGCGCCTTGCGGCCGGCGGCACCCGCGGTCGCCGCCACGCTGACGCGGCCGCGGATGAGGGTGCCCAGCATGGTGAAGAAGCGGCGGTTGGTGTTCTCGATCGGCGAGCTGTAGCTGCCGTCTTCGGCGACGTCGGCGTAGCGGTTGAGCAGGTTCTCCGCGGGGATGCGGACGTTGTCGAACATGATCCGGCCGTTGTCGACGCCGGCGAGTCCGCCCTTGTACCCGCAGTCGCTGGTGGTGACGCCGGGCAGGTCGGCGCCGTCCTCGTCCCGGATCGGCACCACGAAACAGTGCACGCCACGGCCTTCGGGCTCCTCGTCGGGCCCGCCGGTGACGAGCTGGGCGAACACCGCGGCATACCGGGCGTGGGCGGCGGCGCCGCCGATGTAGTCCTTGCGGGACGACGGGGTGGGGGAGTTGATCACGAACTCGCGGGCCTCACGGTCGTAGGTCGCCGTGGTCTCAATGGCCTGCACGTTCGAGCCGTGCCCGGTCTCGGTCATCGCGAAGCACCCGAGGACGCTCAGGTCGATGATGCCGGGCACGTACTTCTCGTGATGCCGTGCGGTACCGAGGTTTTCGACGGCGCCGCCGAAGAGGCCCCATTGCACGCCGGCCTTGACCATGAGGGACAGGTCCGCGTAGCCGAGCATTTCGATGGCGGTGATCGACGCGCCGATGTCACCGCTGCCGCCGTGGTCCTCGGCGAAACCGGCGGCCGCGAAGCCCTGCGAGGCGAGCTCGCGCATCACCTCGAGGGTGTGGGCGCGTGCCTCGTCGAGCGTCCGGGACGGGTCGGGCAGGAGGTCGGCGCGGTTCGAGTTCTCCCGCACCGTCTCCCTCGTCGCGCGCCAGCGACCGTCGAGGACGAACCGCAGATTGTCGACGAGCAGGGCACGCTCGTCCGCGGACAGTTCGTCGTCGGCGGAGACGTCGGTCGGGGCGACCGGGTCGTCGACGGTCGGTTCGGTCGCGATGGGTGTCGGACTCGTCGTCGACGGGGTCTTCTCCGTCGAGCTCTTCTCAGCCGGGGTCTTCTCGGTGGGAGCGGTGGGGGTTGCCATGGCTCCACCGTACGTAGTGACCACGCGTCGGACCCAGCTTTTGTGGCGGTCGCTACTGACGAGTAATGCGCACCGATCCGCTGCACGGGTCCGCGCCGAACTCCCGGTTCGGGACGGTCCGAGGGTCTCGTCGCCTCGATGTGGTGATACTTGTCCCATGTCAGTCGCGGACACCGATCCGGCCGCCTTCCGCACGCGTGTCGTCGCCGAGTCCATCCGTCTGTTCAGCGAGCACGGTTACGAGTCGACGACCGTCGAGCAGCTCGCGGCCGCCGCCGGGATGTCCCGTCGCACGTTCTTCCGGCAGTTCGGGTCGAAGGAGGACGTGATCTTCGCCGACCACGAGTCGCTGCTCGCGCAGGTCGGCGACCGGCTCGCGGCCTCCGACGAGGATCCGTGGCTGGCGGTATGTGCGGCGGCCGAGCTGGTCTTCGCCCACTTCGTCCGGGATCGCGAACTCGCGGTGCGGCGCGCACAGGTGGTGCAGGAGGTGCCCGCGCTGCGGGATCGGGAGCTGGTGACGACGTACCGCTACCAGGGTGCGTTCGAGGAGTTCCTGCGCGCACGGTTGCCCGGCGAGTCGCCGGTGCGGGTGGTTGCCTACGTCGCGGCGGTCACGGGCACCCACAACTTCCTGCTGCGGCAGATGATCCGCGGCGACGCCGAAGCCACCCCCGAACGACTGCGGGACGAGCTGCACCGAGTGGCGATGGCACTCGGTGCCGGGGGCGCCGGCGGCGCATCGGTCCCGGGCGGCGGGTCGCGCGGACAGGTCACCGTGGTTGCCTATCCGGCCGGGATGTCTCGCTCGGAAGTCGCACGTCGGGTGGCCGAAGAGCTGGGGGAGGACTGACCCGGCGGAGGGCTGCGGGACATCGGCGCCGGTTTCGGGGACAATCGGCGGGGACGGGGATTGCATCGATTGACATGGCACTCAGTGCCGTGCTGAACTGGTTGTCAACATCTGCCGGCACCCCGTGTGCCGGGAACGAACAGGCACTCGCTGTGCCGTGAGGAGTTGTCATGGGCTACGGAAATCCCGACTTCAACGTCTTCGAGCTCCCGGAAGAGCACATCGCGCTGCGCGAGGCGATCCGTGCGCTCTCGGAGAAGGAGATCGAGCCGCACGCCGCCGACGTCGACGAGAACTCGCGGTTCCCGCAAGAGGCGCTCGACGCCCTCGTCGCATCGGGTTTCAACGCCATCCACGTGCCCGAGGAATACGGCGGCCAGGGTGGCGACTCCATCGCAGCCTGCATCGTCATCGAGGAAGTGGCCCGCGTGGACGCCTCGGCGTCGCTGATCCCGGCCGTCAACAAGCTCGGCACCATGGGCCTGATCCTCAACGGCTCGGACGAGCTCAAGCAGCAGGTGCTCCCGGGCATCGCCTCCGGTGAGGCCATGGCCTCCTACGCGCTGTCCGAGCGCGAGGCCGGTTCCGACGCCGCAGGCATGAAGACCCGCGCCCGCAAGGACGGCAACAACTGGGTCCTCAACGGCTCCAAGTGCTGGATCACCAACGGCGGCAAGTCGACCTGGTACACCGTCATGGCCGTGACCGACCCGGAGAAGAAGGCCAACGGCATCTCCGCGTTCATGGTCCACAAGGACGACCCCGGCTTCACCGTCGGCCCGCTGGAGAAGAAGCTCGGCATCAAGGGTTCGCCCACCGCCGAGCTGTACTTCGAGGACTGCACCATCCCGCTCGACCGCATCATCGGCGACGAGGGCACCGGCTTCAAGACCGCCCTGCAGACCCTCGACCACACCCGCCCGACCATCGGTGCACAGGCCGTCGGCATCGCGCAGGGTGCGCTCGACAAGGCGATCGAATACGTCAAGGACCGCAAGCAGTTCGGCAAGCCGATCAGCTCGTTCCAGGGCGTCGAGTTCATGATCGCCGACATGGCGATGAAGGTCGAGGCCGCTCGCCTCATGGTCTACACCTCGGCCGCTCGCGCCGAGCGCGGCGAGAAGAACCTGGGCTTCATCTCCTCGGCGTCGAAGTGCTTCGCCTCCGACGTTGCCATGGAGGTCACCACCGACGCCGTCCAGCTCTTCGGCGGTGCCGGTTACACCCGCGACTTCCCGGTCGAGCGCATGATGCGCGACGCCAAGATCACCCAGATCTACGAGGGCACCAACCAGATCCAGCGCGTCGTCATGAGCCGCGCGCTCCTGCGCTGATCGCCCCTGAAGCAACACGATCTCGCCCCGTCGGCTTCGGCCGGCGGGGCGAGCTGCGTTCTCGCGGTGCCGTTTCCGTCCCGCTGATGGGATCGAATCAGCGGGATGGAAATGGCGACGCGAGAAGGGTATTCGCGAGGTGCTAGGCGTACGCCGACCGGAACTCGATGCGCGCGCCCTGTTGCCGGGCCGCGTCGCGGAAGTTCTTCATCGCGCGTTCCATGTGGAAGCCGTTGGTCACGATGATCGCGCCGTTGGCGCCCATGTGCTTCAGCATCCGCACCGTGTTCTGGGCGTTCTGCACCGTGGAGGTGGAGGCGCCCTCGTTGACCATCTGCCACATGGGAATTCCACGTCGGATGAGCCCGAGGTTCATGAACTGGGCCTCGGTGACGGGCAGCCAGTGGGTGTCGCCCCCGGAGACGATCATGCGGTTGAACGGGTGCTTCTTGCCGAGGTTCGCCGCGACGTCGAGACGACGCTTGAGGACATCCGGAGTTTGCCCGAGAACGCCGAACTTGGCGCCGAGTACGACGATGTACCGGGTCCCCGGACTCTGCCAGAGGAAGTTGCTGTTCGGGGTGCCGAGTTCGGAGCTACCGAGGTCGACGCTGCCGAAATCGGTACTGATCGCGGCGTTCTCGACCTACGCCACCGGTTCGGACGGTGCGACGGCGACCGCCACCGAGGCGGCAGTTGCGATTGCGGCCGCGGCTGCCGCGGTCGTGAGGGTTCTACGACGCATGGTGACCGAGTGTAGGGATCAGTACGGTCGTACAGGTATCGGATCGATAACACCTGTATCACTAGTCACATACGTAACACGCTAGGTGAGCGCGATGTACTTCACCGAGAGGTACTCGTCGATGCCCTCGCTGCCGCCCTCGCGTCCGATCCCGGACTGCTTGATGCCGCCGAACGGTGCTGCGGCGTCGGAGATCACGCCGCGGTTGACCCCGACCATGCCGGAGTCCAGGGCGCCCGCGACGCGCATGCAGCGCTCGAGGTCGCGGCTGTAGAAGTACGACGCCAGGCCGTACTCGGTCGAGTTGGCGGCCTCGATGCCCGCGGACTCGACGTCGAAGGTGCTGATCACCGCGACGGGTCCGAAGATCTCCTCGCGCGTCACCGGCGCGTACGGATCGACGTTGTCGAGAACCGTTGCGGGATAGAAGAAACCCCGACCTTCCGGACGTTCGCCGCCCAGTCGCACACGGGCACCGTCGGCGACGGCCTGCTCGACCGCGTCGGCAACCTTGTCCCGCTGGTCGGCGTTCACCAGCGGCCCCAGGGTCACCCCGTCGTCGTACCCCGGTCCCATCCGGACCTCCGACATCTTCGCCACCAGCTTCTCGGTGAATTCCTCGGCGACACCGGACTGCACCAGGAACCGATTCGCGGCGGTGCAGGCCTCGCCCCCGTTGCGCATCTTGGCGGCGAACGCGCCCTCGACCGCGGCGTCGACGTCGGCGTCGTCGAAGACCAGGAACGGGGCGTTGCCGCCGAGCTCCATCGACGTGCGCAGGACGCGGTCGGCGGCCTGACCGAGCAAACTGCGACCCACCGGCGTCGACCCGGTGAAGCTGATCTTGCGGATGCGATCGTCGGTGATCAACGTCGACGACACGTCGCCGCTCGACGTGGTGGGCAACACCGACAGCACGCCGGGCGGCAAACCGGCTTCGGCGAAGGCCTCGGCCAGTGCCAGCATCGTCAGCGGCGTCTCGCGGGCCGGCTTCACGAGCATCACGTTGCCCGCGGCGAGCGCGGGCCCGATCTTGCGCGTCCCCATCGCGAGCGGGAAGTTCCACGGTGTGATCGCCAGGCACGGCCCGACGGGCTGGTGGGCCACCAGGATGCGCCCGTTGCCGGCCGGCGACGGACTGAACCGACCGCCGATCCGGACGGCCTCCTCGGCGAACCACCGCAAGAACTCGAGTCCGTACGTCGTCTCCGCCCGGCTGTCGGGGAGGGCGCGGCCCAGCTCGAGGGTCATCAGCATGGCGATGTCGTCGGCGCGATCGGTGAGCAACTGGAAGGTCCGACGGAGGATTTCGCCGCGCTCCCGGGGCGCGGTGGCCGCCCAGTCCGCCGACGCGGCGACGGCGGAATCGAGAGCGCGGCGGGCATCGGCAACCCCCGCGTCGGCGACCGAGACGAGCGACTCCTCGGTCGCGGCGTCGTAGACCTCGAAGGTCCCGCCGTCGGCTGCGGGTGTGGACCGGCCGTCGATCCAGAGCCCGGTGGGCACGCCGTCGAGCACGGCCTGCGGGTCGAGAATCTCCTTGTCGCTCATGCGCATTCACATCCTCGTGACTCGGCTGCGGGACCCCGCACGATGCGGCGATCCCCCTCGGCGAACCACGCTACTCGCGTGGGCGGGCGGCCGGTCGGTGGTTGCCGACGGGCTTCACCGGACGCAGGATGGCGGCATGACGGCACGCAGGTTCGACGATCGACGTCCACGGCGGCTCATCCGGTCCGGGCTCGTGCTGCTCGCGGCGGGAGCGGTCCTCGCCGGCTGTGCCCAGTCGACGCAGAACGACGCCCAGTCGACGGAAACACCTGCCCAGTCGACGCGAACGACTGCACAGTCGACGGAGAACAGTGCACAGTCGACGGAGTACGTGAACCTCGGCGACAGCTTCAGCGCCGGGACCGGCGTGCGGCCACTGGAGGAGGACTCGCCGATCTACTGCCTGCGGTCGTCGAGGAACTACGCGCACGTCGTCGCGGCGGACGAGGACTTCGACCTCACCGACGTCAGCTGCGCGGGCGCCGACACCGCCGACTTCCGCGAGTCGCAGCACCAGGGCGTGCCGCCCCAGCTCGACGCCCTCGACGGCGACACCGACGTGGTCACGATGATGATCGGCGGCAACGACGAGGAGACGTACGGTCGCGCGATCCGGCTCTGCGGCGAACTGGCCGACGCCGACCGCACCGGCTCGCCGTGCACGGACCGTTACGGACGGGCGCTGATCGAGCCGGTCGCCACCGACATCTATCCCGCCGTGCGCCAGGCCCTGCGCGACGTCCGGGACCGCGCGCCGAACGCGCGCGTCCTGCTCGTCGGCTATCCCTGGCTGGTCCCGCCGACCGCCGGCTGCTATCCCGAGATGCGACTCGCCGCCGGGGACGTATCGATGATCCGCGAGCTCCAGACCGCGCTCAACACGTACGGGCGGCGCGCGGCCGAGGACGAGGGCGTCGAGTTCGTCGACATGTCACAGGTGTCCGAGGGTCACGACGCGTGTGCCGGCGCGCAGCGCTGGATCGAGCCGATGACCACCTCGGGACCCGGCGCGGTGCATCCCAACGAGGCGGGTCAGGCGGCGATCGCCGAGCAGGTGCGCACCGCGCTCGCGAGCTGACCGGGTCCGGTTCGAGCCGGGTCGCACCCCCTCCGACCAGCGAGGATTTGGGTCACCCGGTGCCGTTTGGAACACTGTAGGCCGTGACCCCTTCCGCTGCTGCCACGCCCGCTCCCGGCACGGCCGCCTCCGCCGCGCTGTTCACCCGCGCGACGCAGGCCATCCCGGGCGGCGTCAACTCCCCGGTGCGCGCGTTCTCCGCGGTCGGCGGGACCCCTCGCTTCATCGCC
Organism: Gordonia sp. BP-119; assembly: GCF_016924115.1. Taxonomy (NCBI): domain Bacteria; kingdom Bacillati; phylum Actinomycetota; class Actinomycetes; order Mycobacteriales; family Gordoniaceae; genus Gordonia; species Gordonia sp. BP-119. The sequence continues at coordinate 103,181 of NZ_JAFFZF010000011.1, read as the reverse complement.
TCGGCGTCCGGATGCCGGCTGACCGACGCCGATGGCAACGACTACGTCGACCTCGTGAGCTCTTGGGGTCCGATGATCCTGGGGCACGCGCACCCGGCCGTCGTCGAGGCGGTGCGTGAGGCGGCCACCGGCGGCCTGTCTTTCGGCGCCCCGACCGAGGCCGAGATCGAACTCGCCGAGGAGATCATCGGCCGCGTCGACCCCGTCGAGCGCGTCCGGCTGGTGAACTCCGGCACCGAGGCGACGATGTCGGCGATCCGGCTGGCCCGCGGCTACACGGGCCGGTCCAAGATCATCAAGTTCGCCGGCTGCTACCACGGTCACGTCGACGCGCTGCTGGCCGCGGCCGGCTCCGGCGTCGCCACGCTCGGCCTGCCGACGAGCCCCGGCGTCACCGGTGCGTCGGCACACGACACCCTCGTGCTGCCCTACAACGACCTCACCGCCGTCGCCGACGCCTTCGCCGAGTTCGGCGACGACATCGCCGCCGTCATCACCGAGGCCGCGGCCGGGAACATGGGCGCGGTCGCGCCGGTCGAGGGATTCAACGCCGGACTCCGCGACCTGACGCGCCGCCACGGCGCGCTGCTGATCATGGACGAGGTCATGACCGGGTTCCGGGTGAGCCCGAGTGGCTGGTACGGACTCGAGGGCGTGGCCGGTGACCTCTACACCTTCGGCAAGGTCATGAGCGGAGGTCTGCCCGCGGCGGCGTTCGGCGGCCGTGCGGACGTCATGGAACGTCTCGCGCCGACCGGGCCGGTGTACCAGGCGGGCACGCTGTCGGGGAATCCCGTCGCCGTCGCCGCCGGCCTCGCCACCCTGCGCAACGCCGACGTCGAGGTCTACCGCACGCTCGACGCGAACGCCGACCGGCTCGCGACCGTGCTGCACGAGGCCCTCTCCGCGGCCGGGGTGGCCCACCGCGTGCAGAAGGCGGGCAGCCTGCTGAGTGTGTTCTTCACTACCGACCCGGAGATCCCGATCTTCGACTACGACGGCGTCGCCGCCACCGAGACCTGGCGGTTTGCGCCATTCTTCCACGCCCTGCTCGAGCGTGGCGTGTACGCGCCGCCGAGCGCCTACGAAGCCTGGTTTGTGTCCGCGGCGCTGGACGAGGATGCTTTCTCGCAGATCGCCGATGCGCTGCCCGCGGCAGCGCAGGCGGCCGCGACCGCAGCCACCCCGGGGGACAACGCCTGATGCACACGATCGTCCACATGATGCGCCACGGAGAGGTCGACAACCCCGACGGCATCCTGTACGGCCGTCTCCCCGGCTTCCGCCTCTCCGGCGACGGCCAGGCGCAGGCCCGTAAGGTCGCCGACACCCTCGCCGACCACGACGTCAAGGCCGTGTTCGCCTCGCCGCTGCAGCGCGCGCAGGAGACCGCCACCCCGATCGCCGCCGCGCACGGCATCCCGATCCTCACCAACGACGACCTCATCGAAGCCGACAACGTCTTCGAGGGTCTCAAGGTCTCCGTCGGCGACGGTGCGCTGAGCAAGCCCCGGCACTGGCCCAAACTCCGCGACCCGTTCACGCCGTCGTGGGGCGAGCCCTACATCCAGCTCGCGCACCGCATGCTGGCCGCGGCGAACAAGGCCCGCGACGCCGCCCGCGGTCACGAAGCCGTCTGCGTCAGCCACCAACTGCCCGTGTACACGTTGCGCCGGTTCCTCGAAGGTCAGCGCCTCTGGCACGACCCGCGTCGCCGCCAGTGCTCGCTGGCCTCGCTGACCAGCCTCATCTACGACGACGACGCCCTCGTCGACATCATCTACTCCGAGCCGGCCGGGTCCTCGGACCCACTGGCCACCGGTGCGTGAAGAAAGCCTGACGTAGTGCGCAAGTTCCTCCTGCCGACGATGTTGTCGGCCCTGATCCTGCTGGTCGCCGGATGCAGCACCGGCGACGACGCGGTCGCGCAGGGGAACACCTTCCAGTTCGTGTCACCGGGCGGGCAGACCGTCATCACCTACGCGCCCGACGAGCGCAAGCCGATCGCCGAACTCGCCGGCGAGGACCTCGTCACCGAGCAGCCGCTGTCGCTGTCCGACGAGCGGTTCGCGGACAAGGTCGTCGTCGTCAACGTGTGGGGTTCATGGTGCGGACCCTGCCGCGGTGAGGCCGACGACCTCGAGCGCGTCTACGAACGCAATCGCGCCGACGGGGTGGAATTCCTCGGCATCAACCTGCGCGACGACCGGGAGTCCGCCAAGGACTTCGTGCTCGACCGCAAGGTCGGGTTCCCGTCGATCTACGACTTCCCGGGGATGTCACTGGCCGCTCTGACCACGCCCACCTCGGTGGTGCCGACGACGATCGTCCTCGATCGTGAGCACCGTCCGGCGGCGGTGTTCCTCAAGGCGGTCTCCGACAACGAGCTCGACGAGGTCGTCAAGCGCGTCGCGGCCGAGCCGGCGGGGTCGATGTGATGGACCCCACCACCCTGGTGCTCGCCTCCTCGATCGGCGACACCTTCGCCGACACCGTCTCCAGCGGACCGCTGCTGCTCGCCTTCGCCGCCTGCCTGCTCGCCGGGCTCGTGTCCTTCGCCTCCCCGTGCGTCGTGCCCCTCGTCCCGGGCTACCTGTCCTACCTCGCGGGTCTCGTCGGGGCCGAGGCGCCCGCGGTGAAGGTGGGGGAGAGCGCCAAGAGCGGCCGGTCGCGGGTCGCGCTGGCCGCCGGCCTGTTCGTCCTCGGCTTCACCGTCGTCTTCGTCGCCGCCACCGCCACCGTCCTCGGCGTGACCAGTACCTTCGTGTTGAATCGCGAACTGCTGCAACGCATCGGCGGGGTCGTGACCATCGCCATGGGACTGGTGTTCATCGGTCTCATCCCGGCGTTGCAGCGGGAGGTCCGCTTCGAGCCGCGGCGGGTCTCCAACATCGTCGGGGCGCCGCTGCTCGGAGCGGTCTTCGCACTCGGCTGGACGCCGTGCCTCGGGCCGACCCTCGCGGCGGTGATCGCGACCGTCAGCGGGACCGAGGGGTCGACGGCGGCCAAGGGCGTGACCCTCATCGTCGCGTACTGCCTCGGCCTGGGCCTGCCCTTCGTGATCCTGGCGTTCTCCTCGGCCTGGGCCCTGCGCAGTCTCGGCTGGCTCCGCCGGAACGCCCGCACGATCCAGGTGATCGGGGGCGTCCTGCTGATCGGGGTCGGCGTCGCCCTCCTGACCGGCTGGTGGGACCAGTTCATCGTCTGGGTCCAGGTCCGCTTCGTCACCGACACCCAACTACCGATCTGAGTGCTGTCCTGATGACCGATGTGACCGACCGCCCGCAGGTGGACACCCCCGAGCCGGCCCCGAAGCCCCACTGGGCCCGCCGCCGGGTGCTGTGGCCGCTGCGCAACCTGTGGCGTTCGCTGACCTCGATGCGGACCGCGCTGATCCTGCTGTTCCTGCTCGCCCTCGCCGCGATCCCGGGTGCCCTGCTCCCGCAGCGCGAGCTCAACGAGCAGAAGACCCTGGAGTACATCGCCGCCCGCGGTCAGCTCGGCGTGTGGATGGACCGCCTGCAGCTCTTCGACGTCTTCTCCAGCGCCTGGTTCACCGCGATCTACGTCCTGCTCTTCATCTCCCTCGTCGGCTGCCTGACGCCGCGCATGGTCGAGCACTTCCACAGCCTGCGCGCGAAACCCGTTGCCGCACCGCGCAACCTGTCGCGCTTGCCGCGGCACGTGACCCACACCGTCGACGGGGATCCGGAGACGGTCGCCCGACGGATCGACGGCCGGTTGCGCGGGTGGCGTCGCGAGGTCGTGGTCCGCGAGCCGAGCAAGGCGTATCCGGACGGGTGCGTCGAGGTCTCGGCGGAGAAGGGCTACCTGCGCGAGTTCGGCAACCTGGTGTTCCACTTCGCGCTGCTGGCGCTGCTGGTGTCGATCGCGCTGGGCAAGATGTACGGCTACGAGGGCACCCGCAGCCTCGTCGCCGACGGCGAACAGGGACTGTGCAACACCTCGACCGCGGTCTACGACTCGTTCCGCGCCGGCAACCTGGTCGACGGCACCGACCTGTCGCCGTTCTGCTTCCGCGTCGACGACTTCTCGGCGACCTTCCTGCCCAGCGGTCAGCCCGACATGTACGACGCCACCATCCGGTACGCCGCGGGCAGTGACGGCAGCGTGGGCAACCTCGGCGATCCCGCCGGCTGGGACACCGCGTCGGTGCGCGTCAACGAACCGCTTCGCGTCGCGGGCGACCGGGTCTACGTCCTCGGCAACGGTTTCGCGCCGACGTTCACGGTGACCTTCCCCAACGGGGAGAAGCGCACGCAGACCACCCCGTTCGTGCCGGACGAGCTCCAGACGATGCTCTCCTCGGGCGCGGCCCGTTTCGACACCCCGGCGGGTCTGTACCCCGACGCCGACGACCGCCGGAAGAACCAGATCGCGCTGGAGGGCCTGTTCGCGCCCACCGCGTCGTTCCACGGCTCGCTGCTGACGTCGTCGTCGCCGACCCCCGACGACCCCTTCGTCGCGATCCGGATCTTCAAGGGCGACACCGGTCTGGACACCGGCAGACCGCAGAACGTCTACTCGCTCGATCAGGACCTCGTCGAACAGGGCCGCCTCCAACGTCAGGCGCAGGTCAACCTCGCGGTCGGCCAGAGCCACACCCTCGCCGACGGCACGACGGTGACCTTCGACGGCTACGAGCGGTGGGTGTCGGTCCAGGTCTCGCACGACCCCGCCCAGATCTGGGTGCTGGTGAGCTCGATCGTCATGCTCGGCGGTCTGCTGGTGTCGCTGCTGATCCGCCGCCGCCGCATCTGGGCCCGCCTGGTCCCGGTGCCGGCTGCGAGCGCTCATGCCGACGGCGATGGCCAGGACACCGATGGCCCGGACACCGATGGCCCGGACACTGGGCAACGACGTACTGTAGTAGAAATCGCCGGGCTGGCGCGTACCGATCAGGCCGGTTGGGGTGAGGGCTTCGACGAGCAGGCGGCCGAGCTGGTGGCCGACGACGCCGACGGACCTGCCTCGCGGCGGACGACCCGGCGGCTCTAGCGGCCGGCGAAAGGAAGCACATGAACACCGACGCTCCGGCGATGCCGATCGACGAGACCCTCGCGCGGTACTCGGACCTGCTCTACGGCACGGCCATGACGGTCTACGTCGTCGCGGTCATCTTGTTCCTGGGCGCCCTCGCCGCGGTCCGCGGCCGACGCCTCGAGCAGAAGCAGCTGGTCAACGCCGGGGCGAACGGAACCGACACGCGGGTGCCCGGGCGGGTCGACGAGTCGTCGCGCCGGACCCTGGGCGAGAAGCTCGGCAACATGGCGCTCCCGGTCGTCGTCGTCGGCCTCGCCGCGCACATCGGTTCGATCGTGCTCCGCGGCATCGCGACCGACCGTGCGCCCTGGGGCAACATGTACGAGTTCATCTCGATGACGTGTGCCGCGGGCGTGCTCGCCGCCCTGATCATCCTGCGCAAGCGCGAGCACCGCCCGCTGCTCTCGTTCGTGCTGTTGCCCGTCATCCTGCTGATGTTCATCGCCGGTCGCTGGCTCTACACCCAGGCCGCACCCGTCGTCCCGGCCCTGAAGTCCTACTGGCTCGCCGTGCACGTCTCGATCATCTCGGTGTCCTCGGGCATCCTGCTGGTGTCCGGTGTGGCTAGCATCCTCTACCTGATCAAGATGCGGTGGGCTCCGACCTCGTCCGACGACTCCGCCACAACCGCGACCCGTCCGGGTCTGGGCGGCGCAGTCCGTCGGGTCGTCGAACATCTGCCGTCCGTCGAGCAACTCGACCGCCTGGCCTACAAGTGCGTCGTGATCGGCTTCCCGCTGTTCGGCCTCGGGGTGATCTGCGGTGCCATCTGGGCCGAGGCGGCCTGGGGCCGATTCTGGGGCTGGGACCCCAAGGAGACGGTGTCCTTCATCGCCTGGGTGATCTACGCGGCCTATCTGCACGCACGCGCGACGGCGGGCTGGCGCAGCAATGCCGCGGCCTGGATCAACGTCGCCGGATTCGTGGCGATGCTGTTCAACCTGTTCATCATCAACCTGGTCGTCTCGGGGCTGCACTCCTACGCCGGTCTGTGAGTACCGCCCGGTCGTGAGGCCCGCCGGCGGAAACCGTCAGCCGGACGCCTCGCTCGGGGAGTTCTCCTCCGCCCGCTTGGCGATCGCCTGGGCTTTGACCAGTTTGAGCAGGTCGATGAGTGCGTCGATGGTGTCCGGGCACAGCGAACCCATGTCGATGCCGGACAGGTGGCTCCCGGTGACCTGGAGCATCTCGACGTAATTCTGTTGCTGCCGAACGCGTTCGAGGTCTTCGTCGGGGTTGGACAGGAAATAGGTGACGCTGACGTCGAAGGCGCGAGCGATGGCCTCGACGGTGCGGAACGACGGCGTGCGGGCCTTGCCGGTGCGTAGCTGGGAGATGTACGCGTCGGACAGCGAGTAGCCGAGACGGTTGGCCTTCTCGGCGATCTTCTTGCCGGTATATCGGATGCCGTTCTCGTCACGGCTGTGTTCGAAGAGGTATCCGATCTTCTCGGCGAAGCTCAGGTCGTCATCGGTCGACGCCCCTCGCGGAGATCGTCCCGGGTTCAACGGCGCCTTCTCTCGGTCCGGCCATCGGGGAGTCGATGGTGAAGTGGACAATACCCTACCCACGGGTATGTTCCGCAGAGACGTTCTGAACCTGGTCTCAGCTTTTCGGCCGCGCGTCACGCCTCAGATCTCGTCACCGTCGGTGCCGTTGGTGCCGCGGGTGCGATTGTCCAGGTCGCGCAGGAAATCGGGGTCGTCGTCGGGGCCGAGCGGGCCGCGGGGACGGGATCGACGCGGGCCGGGCGAAGGGGTGTCGCCGGACTCGTCGGAGTGGGGTCCGAAGGCGCGCCACATGAGGAAACCGATGGCCAGCAGACCCAGAACGGCGAACAGATAGATCATGACAACCTCCCGACGACCAGCGTACGTGAGACGCCTGAGAGGTCAGGGCGAAAGCCGACCTGACCCGCACTTCTCCACCGATCGGATGAGGTCCGGCCGGGCGTCGGGTCGTCGGAAGAACTACAGGGCCGTCGGGTCAGTGGGCGCGGCGGTTGAGCAAGGCGACGACGTCCTCCTCGCGGAAGCGTCGGTGGCCGCCCGGCGTGCGGATCGAGCCGAGGATGCCGGAGCTCGCCCAGCGGGCGACCGTCTTGGGATTCACGTTGAACATCGCGGCGACCTGGCCGGGGGTCAACGTGTGCTGGCTGGCCAGTCCCGGGGTGATGTAGGTCGTGGGCGGTGCGGTCTCGATGCTGGTCATGATTCCCCCTGTGCGTGTTGGAGTGCTCGGTCGGTGCGCCGAGATGGCGAAGCGGCTCTGCACGGTGGTGGACGAGTTCCTTATGAATACACGCAAATCGCCCAGGTACTCGAACCGTCAGTGGGAGGTAAAGAGCATGCAAAGGCCCGCGACCTGCGGGAGCGCCGAGACCGCCCAGTACGCTGAGGGGGTGAGTGAAACGCCCGACCCCACCCCCGGCAAGAAGGCCACGCCCGACGCGGCCACCCGCGAAACCACGGCCGGCGACGCCACGCCGCAGGCGGGTGGACGCCCGATGACCCTCGCGTTCGCGCTGTTCGCATACACGTTCGCGCGTCTGCTGCTCGTCACCGCGGTCGTGGTGATCATCATGGTCGGCGGCAACCTGGTCGGCGTCGAGGTGCCGTTCCTCGTGGCGGCGGTGTTCGGGGTGCTGATCGCGCTCCCGCTCGGCATGGTCCTCTTCAAGACCCTGCGTCTGAAGGTCAACAGCGAGATCGCGGCACTGGAGGCCGGTCGCCGTTCCAAGCACGACGACCTGCAGGCTCGGCTCCGCGGCGAGAAGTGAGTTCGCCGACCCGTGGAACCCACGCGAGTCGTCGACCGTCGCGCTGATCGGGCCTGGACCCAGAACGCCGTCCGCCTCATCGAGGCCGACGGCCGGCGCAGTGCCGACACCCATCTCCTCCGCGTCGCGCTGCCCGCATGGTCGCGCTGGACCGTCGCCGACGGCGACACGAGCCGCGAGGTCGGCGTGGACCTCTATGTCAAGGACGAGTCGACCCATCCGACGGGGTCGCTGAAGCACCGGCTCGCGCGTTCGCTGTTCCTCTATGCGCTGTGCAACGGGTGGGTTGTCGAGGGCACGCCGGTGATCGAGGCGTCGTCGGGGTCGACGGCGGTCAGCGAGGCCTACTTCGCCGAACTGATCGGGGTCCCGTTCATCGCGGTGATGACGCGGAGCACGTCCCCGGCGAAGACGGCACTCATCGAACGCCACGGCGGGCGGTGTCATTTCGTCGAGCACCCCGGTGAGGTCTATGCCGAGGCGTTGCGTCTCGAGTCCGAACTCGGTGGCCACTTCATCGACCAGTTCACGATGGCCGAACGGGCCACCGATTGGCGCGGCAACAACAACATCGCCGAGTCGATCTTCGCCCAGCTGGCCGAGGAGGAACACCCGATCCCCACCTGGATCGTCGTGGGGGCGGGTACCGGCGGTACATCGGCGACCCTCGGACGGTATGTGCGCTACCGGCGCCACGACACCTGGCTGGCCGTCGTCGACCCGGAGAACTCGGTGTTCCTGCCGGCCTACGCGTCGGCGGACGGCACGCTGACCGCCCAGACCGGCTCGCGCATCGAGGGCATCGGCCGGCCGCGGGTCGAGCCGTCGTTCATCTCGCAGGTCATCGACCGCATGATCGGGGTGCCCGATGCGGCGTCGATCGCGACCGCGCGGCGCGTGAGCGACCTCCTGGGTCGTCGGGTCGGTGGCTCCACCGGCACCAACATGTGGGGGGCCTTCTCGCTCGTCGCCGAGATGGTCGCCGCGCGCACGCCCGGCAGTATCGTCACCCTGCTGTGTGACTCCGGGGATCGGTACGCGACGACCTACTTCGACGACGACTGGCTCGCCGCCGGTTCGTTCGACCTCGGCCCCGCCGAGACGGTGCTCGACCAGTTCCTCGCCACCGGCCGCTGGACCGCCTGAGACCCGGGCCGGCCGCCGCGGGTGGGTTACGATCCGGGAGTGTCGATGGAACCCGGACGGACGCCCGGCACCGGAAGTGCCCTGGTGGAAGCGGTCGATCTGGTGCGCGAGTACCAGATGGGCGAGGAACGGGTTCGCGCCCTCGACGGTCTGAACCTGTCCATCGACGGCGGTCAGTTCGTCTCGGTGGTCGGCCCGTCGGGAGCGGGCAAGAGCACCCTGCTGCACGTACTCGGAGCTCTCGACACCCCGACGTCGGGCCGGATCAGCATCGACGGCGTCGACCTCGGGGCACTCGACGACACCGCCGCCTCCGAGTTCCGGCGCAACCGCGTCGGGTTCATCTTCCAGTTCTTCAACCTCGTGCCGACGATGTCGGCGTGGGAGAACGTCGCGCTGCCGCGACTGCTCGACAACCAGTCGCTCCGCAAGGCGAAACCCCGTGCCGTGGACCTGCTCCGGCGGGTCGGACTCGGCGATCGAATCGACCATCGGCCCTCGGAGCTGTCCGGCGGCCAGATGCAGCGCGTCGCGATCGCCCGCTCGCTCATCATGGACCCGACGATCCTGCTCGCCGACGAACCGACCGGCAACCTGGACTCCAAGACGGGTGAGGCGGTACTCGAACTGCTCTTCGAGGTCGCGCACGACACCCCCGACCGGCTGGTGGTGATGGTGACCCACGACCCGAAGGCCGCTGCGGTCGCCGATACCACCATCACGGTCCGCGACGGGAAGATCGCCTAGTGGCGGGACGGGGTTCTCGGGCCGCCGCCCTAGCCGCCGGTCTCACCCGCATCCGCCTGCTGAATCTGCGCGAGATCCGTACCCACCGGCTGCGCCTGCTCACCTCGCTGGCGGTGGTGGTCGTGTCGTCGGCGTTGCTGATCGCGGTGCTCGGCACCTACGGGTCGGCGTCGGAATCGGTGCGGGACTTCAACAACGCGGTGTCGGGGGTCGCCGACATCGAGGTCGCCGGTATCACCGACACCGGCGTCGACGAGTCGCTGGCCGGCGAGATCCGTCGCGACGTCGACGCGGCGGCGGCCGTCGTGCCGATGATCCGCGGGTCGGTCGTCGTCGACGGTTCGGCCGTGCCGCTGCTCGGCTCCGATCAGCGCGTCACCCAGCTCTCGGGCAGTCTGCGCGGCGCCCTGCAGCAGGGGCAGGCCGGGACCGGTCCGGGGACCGTCGACCTGGACCGACTGCGCACCGGCGTGTTCGTCGGCCCGGGACTCGGGCTCGACCGCGGAGACCGATTGACCGTCAACGGGATCGAGGTCGAGGTCCTCGAGGTCGTCGGCAACGAGCAGGCCGCCGGTCTCAACAACGGCCGCTTTCTCTTCGCCTACGTCGACCTCGCGCAGCGGCTCGTCGGACTCGAGGGCCGGCTCGACTCGATCCTCATCGTGACCGAGCCCGGCGCCGATCTGTCCGCCGTGCGCTCGCAGTTGCAGGGCATCGTGGACGGCCGTGCGGTGGTGGTCGATCCGGACTTCCGCGCCAAGCAGGCCGAGGTCGCGAGTTCGGTGACCCGCGATGCGACCCTGCTGGTCTCGCTCGTGTCGCTGGTGATCGCTGCCTTCCTGGTGTTCAACACGATGAACATGGCGGTGGCGTCGCGGCGGAGGTCGCTGGCGATGATCCGAGCGTTGGGGGCCAAGCGGTCTCACCTCGTCGGGGACATGCTCGGCGAGGCCGCGCTGATGGGTTTCGTCGGCGGCGTACTCGGCATCCCCCTTGGAATCCTGGCCGGGCGGGCGGTGATCAGCAGCCTGCCCGAACCCCCGGCCGATTCCGTCGGCACCGTCATCAACTATCACCTGCCCGGATACGCGCCCGCGGCGGCGGTGATCGCCTGCGTGGTCGCGTGTGTCGCGGCGACGACGCTGGCCGCGCGGGCGGTGTTCGCGGTCTCGCCGGTGGAGGCGATGGCTCCGGTCGAGGTGTCGGACTCCGCCGCGCGGCGTGGTCCCGCGGTGGTGATCGCCGCGGTGCTCGGGGTCGCCGGCCTGATCGCGTCGTGGGTGGTCGTGGCAACCGTGCCGGGCCGCCCGGCCATCGTCGCCGGCGTCTTCTATCTGGTCGGCGCGCTGCTGCTGTGCTTCGCGCTGTCGAAACCGTTGGCCTGGGCGGTGGTTCGGGTGGCGCGCTGGTTCGGAGGCCCCGGACAGCTCGCCTCGGTGAACACCGAGCGCGCCCCGCGGCGCGCGTGGGCGACGCTGATGACGGTCGCGGTGGCCATCGCGGTCGGCATGGGGACGTCGGGAGCGCTGGACAACCTCGTCTCGTCGATGTCGAAATCGCTCGACGGACTGGGGGATCCGGACTTCTACGTGTCGTCGACGTCGGCCGCGAGCCTGCCCCTGGGTCCGATCCTGCCGCCCTCGGTGGCCGAACGCGTTGCGGCGGTTCCTGGGGTCACCGAGGTCGTCGGTGGTCAGTGGGCCGCGGTCAACATCGGCGAGAGCAAGGCAAATGTGCAAGGGCTCGAGCCGGGTTCGCGCGCACCGTTCATGCGCAAAGCGTCGCCGGAAGCGGTGGCGAGCGTCCTCGCCGGCGACGGCATCCTGATGTCGAGCGTCTTGGCCCGCGCATTGGGCGTGGGCACGGGCGACACGGTGGAACTCGCGACCCCCAACGGTCCGCGGCAGACGGTCGTGCGTGACACCGTCGACTACGTCTCCCTCGACTCCGGTGTGGCGGCCATGTCGCAGGAGTTGCTGGGGGAGTGGTTCGACCGCGACGGCGACACCTACCTTCAGGTGATCACCTCGCCCGATGCCGACCCGGAGCAGGTCCGCCGGGACCTCGAGGCGCTCGTCGACGGCGTCCCGACGACGGGCAACAAGCCCATCAGTGTCTACAGCGGTGCCGAGGCCCTCGCGGCCACCCAGGCCACTGTCGAGCAGGCGGGCGCGTTCGCGGTCGCCATCCAGTGGATCGTCGCCGGTGCGGCCGCGATCGCACTGCTCAACACGCTGCTGCTGTCGGTCCTCGAACGACGCCGCGAGCTGGGCGTCCTGCGGGCGATGGGGGCCTCCCGCCGGTTCGTCTCGCGGACGGTGCTCGCCGAGGCGGGAGCGGTCGCCCTGGTCGGGTCGGTCCTCGGCGTCGTCCTCGGTGCCGCCATGCATCTGCTCAGCAACCAGATCCTGACCATCACGACGTCCCTGACGGTGCTGTACTCGCCACGGCCGTCGGCCCTGCTCTTCGTGACCATCGCCGTGGCTCTCTGCCTGATCGGTGCCTTCGTCCCCGCGGTCCGGGCCGGGCGGATGAACATCAGCGAGTCGATCCAGAACGAGTAGTCCGGTCGCGGATGCGCGATCGAACCAGGTGTGCCATGCCCCGCTCGTCAACTATTCTTGACACGACCATGATGTCAACATAACCTGACATCATGCACGACGACCACAGCACCGACACCGCACCCGACGCACCGAGCGCCGAGCTGGCCGGAGACGCCGCGAGCGGCGATCCGGCGAGGGGCCTGGCCGCGGTACGCGCCCTGCGCACCCTGGCCGACCGACTCGAGGACGTGCAGGTGGCCAACGCCCGTGCCCACGGGTGGAGCTGGCAGGCGATCGCAGAAGTGCTGCAGATCAGCCGACAGGCCGTGCATCAGAAGCACTCACAACGTGAGGCCCGCGCGAGTGGGCCAGAAGGAGACACAGATGTTTGAGCGAATCAGTCGCGATGACAAGATGCTGCTGGCTTTCGCCACGCAGGAGGCCGGCGACCTGGGTCACCGGCAACTCGGCAACGACCACCTGATCCTGGGCATGCTCTGCAACGCCCGCAGCCCGTTGTTCGCGCTGCTGGCCGATCAGGGGTTGACGCTGACGTCGGCCCGGGAGGTGGTCCGGAAGTACCACGGCGAGCACGCGGAACGGTCCGACACCGCGGAGACCGCCGACGACGAGTCGGCCCGCGAACGCTACGAGGAGGATCGAAAAGCCCTGCGCGGCATCGGAATCGACCTCGACAAGGTCCGGGAAGCGGTGCGCGGTCGCTTCGGCGAGGACCTGTCCGACGGCTGGGGCGAGCGTGCCGAGCGTGGCCCCCGGGCACGTGGTCACGGGCGTCGGGGGCACCGGCACCATGGTCGCGGTCGCGGACCCCGGCCGGATTGCGGCCCACAGGGTCTCGGGCCAGAGGGTTTCGGGCCGGGAGGTTACGGGCCGGGCGGACCGTTCGGCGGCGAGGGGCCCTGGGAGCCGGGTCGCGGCCGGCGCGGACCGCGGGGCCGGGGCGCCCGGCCCCGTTTCGCGAACGACACCCGGACGGTGTTCGGCCGGGCCATGGAGATCGCGCGGGAACGGGGTGACCGCCGCCTCCGCGCGGAGTACCTGTTGCTGGGCATCATCGACACCGCCGACGACGCGTCGCGGGCGCTGATCGAATCCGCCACCACCGCCGACGAACTCCGCGCCGCGGTCGTGGCGAGCCTGCCCGACGTCGAGGCGCAGGTCTGATCGTCGGCGCAGGTCTGGCGTCGAGGTCCGTCAGGTGAGCGCGAGCGCGACAGCAGTGACGACCGCCCAGGCGAGCATCGCCTTCCCGGTCGTCCCGATCGACGGGATCAGTCCCGGTCCGGCCGCCCCGGTCCGGACCGGGGCGTAGGCCTGCCACAGCAGCGGGAACGTCACCAGTCCGAGCAGCGCCCAGGGGGTCGCGAAGGCCAGGACGACGCTCATCGCGAGCGGGGTCAGCAGGAGCACGGCGAACAGGATCCGGGTCCGGGCGTCACCGAGGCGCACGGCGAGGGTGATCTTGCCGGATTCGGTGTCGCTGGGGATGTCTCGGAGGTTGTTGACGACCAGCACGCTGCTCGAGATCGCGCCGATCCCGATCGCGCCGGCCAGTCCGACCCAGTCGATTCGGCCGGCGGAGACGAACTGGGTGCCGAGGACGGCCACGAGCCCGAAGAAGGTGAACACTGCGACCTCGCCCCAGCCGGCGTAACCGTAGGGGCGCTTGCCGCCGGTGTAGAACCAGGCGCCGGCGATACAGATCGCGCCGACCAGCACGAGCCACCACGCCGTCGCGATCGCGAGGACGAGGCCGCAGACCGCGCCGATCCCGAAGCACAGGAACGCGGCGGTCTTCACGGCCTTCGGCGACGCGGCGCCCGACCCGACCAAGCGCATCGGACCGACCCGATCGTCGTCGGTTCCCCGCACGCCGTCGGAGTAGTCGTTGGCGAAGTTCACGCCGATGATGAACGCGACGGCCACCGCCAGCGCGAGTACGGACTTCCACCACGTGACGTCGCCGGAGTGCGCCGCCGCGCCGACACCGACCACGACCGGCGCGATCGCGTTGGGGAGCGTGCGCGGACGAGCGCCCTGGATCCACTGCGAGGGGGTAGCCACGGGTTCATCGTGTCACGGCCGCGCGCGCGAGCCGGCGGCTGCCCGGTAGGTGTAGAACTCCGTAGCGCCTGGCGCGACGACACACTACATCTGCGGGGGCCGTCGAGCGATGGAACCGGTTGCGGCGCAGGTGCGTCTGAAGGTCATGCATCTTCCGCCGGACTTTCGGGCGCTCGCCCTCGAACAGGATGGCGTGTTCACCGCTGCCGATGCCCGCGAACACGGCATCAACCGGTCGGCGGTGCACCGTCGGGTGCGGGCCGGCGAGTGGGTATCGGTGCATCCTCGTGTCTATCGGCTCGCCGACCACCCCGAGACCGACCGCACGCGAATCCGGACCGCGACGCTGGCCGTCGGCACTCACGGGGTCCTCTCGGGACTCGCTGCAGCGTGGTGGCATGGGATTGTCGATGCCCCACCCACCTCGCCCACGGTCACCGCTCTTCGCGGACGCCACGGTCATCCGGTGACGGGAGTCCGGATTCTCAACCGCGCTCTCGCCGACGCCGACGTGCTGACCCGGGACGGGCTACGGGTCACCGGGGTCGCGTTGTCGGCTTTGGAGGGTGCGGTAGAGGGCGGCATCGAGGTCATCGATGCCGCGTTGCAGCAGCGGCGCACCACGGTCGAGCGTCTCGTCGAGGCCTACGAGCGGCGGCGCCGGTGCGTCGGCGCGGCGGACATGGGTTCGATGGTCGAGCTGCTGGAATCGGGTGCGCGGTCGGCCGCGGAGCGGCTCGCTGTCACGATCCTCCGGACCGCGGGTATCGAGGGGTGGGTGGCGAACCATCCGACCTGCGGGTACGAGATCGACTTCGCCTTCCTCGACCGGATGGTGGCGGTGGAGATCGACGGGTTCGCCTTCCACCGCGACTCGAAGACGTTCCAGCGTGACCGCACCCGACGCAATGCGCTCCTAGCGGCGGGTTGGACGGTGCTGAACTACACCTGGGGTGACCTCCGCGACCGAGCGGAGTACGTCGCGACGTCGATCTCCCAGGCACTTGCGACCGCCGCCTGAACTGCAGTTGTCGCACATCGTTGCGCCAGGCGCGACGACACACTACATCTGCGCACCGAAGCGGGCCCGTAACGCGCGACGGTCGTACTTGCCGGGTCCGCGGAGGGGGAGGGCGTCGAGTTCGACGACCCGCCGGGGGGCCGCGTACTTGTGGAGCCGCTCGGTGACCGAATCGCGAATGCGTTTGACGTCGAGGCGTTCTCCGGGACGGACGACGACGAATGCGGTGACCGCCTCGCCGAGCCGGTCGTCGGGGAGCCCGACGACGACGCATTCGGCGACCGCCGGGTCATCGGCGATCACGGCCTCGACGACCTGCGGTACGACGGTCAGGCCGCCGGTCGAGATGGCCTCGTCGGCGCGGCCGACGATCGAGAGCAGTCCGGCGTCGTCGACGCGGCCGAGGTCGTCGGTGCGGAACCAGCCCGGCTCGGCGAAGGCCGGATGGTCGGGCAGATTGCGATAGCCGGAGGCGACGACCGGACCGCCGAGCAGTACGCGCCCGACGCCGTCGGGTGCCGGATCGGCGATGCGGGCCGCGACGCCGTCGAGGGGTCGCCCGTCGTAGACGCACCCTCCGGCGGTCTCGCTCATCCCGTATGTCGCGACGACCGGGAGACCTTCGTCGACCGCTCTGTCCCACAACGGTTTCGGGGTGGCCGCACCGCCGACGAGGATGGCGTCGAGCTCCCGCGAGGCGGCGGTCGCGGCGGGCTGGTCGAGAACCTTGACGAGCTGGGTGGGCACCAGCGAGGTGTATCGCCGCGGACCTTCGAAGTCGCGTACGGCGCGGGCGTAGACCTCGGGATCGAAACCGGCCCGCATGTCCAGGACCACCGGCGTCTGCCCGGCGGTCAGCGCGCGGAGCAGGACCTGCAGGCCGGCGATGTGGTGCGGGGCCAGCGCCAGCAGCCAGTTGCCCGGCCCGCCCAGATGATCGGCGGTGGCCCGCGACGACGCGGCGAGGGTCGCCGGAGTGTGTTGCGCGCCCTTGGGGGTGCCCGTCGACCCCGATGTCGAGACCACGAGGGACACGGGGTCGTCGATGGGTGCGCCCACCTGCAGCGCCGAGGCGAGTTCGGCTGCGGCGCGGGCGTCGTCGGGCACGGGCAGGAAGGCCGAGGAACCGTCGAGGATCGCCCGGAGGTCGTCGACGTGGTCGAGCACGGCGGCGGTCGACGGCAGCGGCAGGGTTCGCAGGGTCCTCAGGGCAGGTCCCCATCGGTCGGACCGTCCCCATCAGGATCGGGGTCGTCGCTGAACGGCCATCCGCGGGCGACGAGGTGTGCGCGTACCCGCGCGATGTCGTCCTCGTGCGGCAGTTCATGGGTGTAGTGGGTGATCTTCACCGCCGCGTCGATCCGCGATATCGGTTCGGGTGGCGGCGGGGACTCGCGGGCCAGCTCCGCCGACACCTGGCTCACCTCGTCGTCGGTCAGCTGCCGGCGCAGCAGCGCCACGAGCGGTATGTAGTCGTTGTGCGGGACGCCGTCGGGGTAGCCGGCGCGCAACCACTCCACGACCTTCTGCAGAAGTGTCGGGCGGTCCACGGGGTGTCTCCGATCAGAAGCGGGGACGATCACTTGTAGCCGAACGGGAAGATCTTGACGCCGGTGTGGTAGAAGATCGTCTGCCGGGTGATCCAGAGGATCCCGACGACGATCACCAGGATGACGACGCCGAAGATGAGGTACGCCACGGGCTTCAGCGCGGGATGCGGATCGGAGGTCGTTCCGTCGGCGGCGACGGAACCCTCGGCGAGGGACCGCAGACGCAACCCGACTGCGAACAGCGCGGGCAGTCCCGCTCCCAGTACCAGTCCGACGATGAGGACTTTGCCGATGGCCTCGAACATCTCCATTCTCAGGCGCTCCTCTCCGGGTCGTGCTGCACGATGATCTCGGCCGGGATGACCGGTGGCAGCGGGAGGGTCGTGTCGTCCGTCTCGGTGGCGACCGCTTCCTCCCACTCCTCGCCCGCGAGGGCCTCGCCCTCCCAGGCGTCGTTGACGTTCTCGTGGTCGACCTTGTTCTCCTGCGCGCGCCAGTACATGTAGCCCGACGCGACGACCAGGATCGCGAAGATGATGAGGGCCCCGGTGACGTCGCCGAACAGGTGCGCGAGGAAGTAGCAGGCGGCACCGACCGCGCCGGCGGCGGGCAGGGTCGTCACCCAGGCGACGGCCATCCGGCCGGCGACCGACCAGCGGACCTGGGCGCCTTTGCGGCCGACCCCCGAACCCAGGATGGAGCCGGTCGCGACCTGGGTGGTCGAGAGCGCCATGCCCGCGGCACTCGAGGTGAGGATGATGGCGGCCGACGACGCCTCGGCGGCCATGCCCTGCGGCGAGGTGATCTCGACGAGTCCCTTGCCGAGGGTGCGGATGATCCGCCAGCCGCCCAGGTAGGTGCCGATCGCGATGGCGGCGGCGCAGCTGAACACCACCCAGAAGGGGAGTCCGTGGCTGACGCTCGACGCCTCGAGGTGTCCGGTGGCGATGAGGGCCATCGCGATGACACCCATAGTCTTCTGGGCGTCTCCGGTGCCGTGGGCCAGCGAGACCAGCGATGCGGTGGCGACCTGCCCGTAGCGGAAGCCGTCCTCCTTCTGCCGGTCGGCGATCCGGCGGGTGATCGCGAAGACCAGCCAGGTTCCGCACGCCGCGACCAGACAGGCGATGACCGGTGCGGCCAGCGCGGGGATGAGGATCTTGGAGGTGATCCCGGACCAGTTGATCCCGCTGACACCGATCGCGGCCAGGCCCGAACCGATCAGCCCGCCGAACAGGGCGTGGGACGAACTCGAGGGCAGCCCGAACAGCCAGGTGAAGAGATTCCACAGGATGCCGCCGATCAGGCCCGCGAAGATGATGAGCAGCGCCGTCGTCGCCGACAAGCCGGCCACCAGCTCCCCGGCGTCGGGTCCCGAGGTCTGCTGGATGTTCAGCACGTCCTTGGTGATGGTCGCCGCGACCTCCACGGACAGGAAGGCGCCGACCAGGTTGAGCAACGCCGACAGCCCGACCGCGACCTTCGGCTTCAGGGCGCCGGTGGCGATCGACGTCGCCATCGCGTTGCCGGTGTCGTGGAAGCCGTTGGTGAAGTCGAAGCCGAGGGCTGTGACCACCAACAGCACCAGGATCAGCATCTCGCCGCTCATGGTGACGATTGTGGGACCTACCGCCCTCATTTACCTAAACATCGGGCACAGTTCCGGTGCGCGGGGTCCCCGGCCGGGGCCGACCTATCGAACGTTCAACAGACCCTCGGAAACCGGTCGCCGCTGTGGAAGAATCCGTCGGCATGACATCGATGAAGCTGGGCATGCCGATCAACTACGCGGGCGACTTCCGCGAGACCATCAACAACCTCGCGGACTTCGAAGCCGCGGGCGTGCAGCGCATCGCGGTTCCGGAGGCCTACAGCTTCGACGCCGTCTCGCAGCTGGGGTACATCGCGGCCAAGACCGAGACGATGGAACTGCAGACCGCGATCCTGCCCATGTACTCGCGGACGCCCACCAACCTGGCGATGACCGCGGCCGGCCTCGACTACATCAGCGGCGGTCGCGCGGTGCTCGGTATCGGCGCATCCGGTCCGCAGGTGATCGAGGGATTCCACGGCGTCAAGTACGACTACCCGCTGGGACGCGCCCGCGAGCACGCCGAGATCTGCCGGATGGTCTGGCGCCGCGAGAAGCTGAACTACCAGGGCAAGCACTACACGTTGCCGCTCGACGAGGAGCACGGCGGCTCGGGACTGGGCAAGTCCCTGAAGATCATCAATCACCCCGTACGCGACAACATCCCGCTGCTCCTGGCCGCCATCGGACCGAAGAACATCGAGTTGGCCGCCGAGATGTTCGACGAGCTCCAGCCGATCCTCTTCCACCCGGAGCAGATCGACGCCGCCTTCGGCGAGTCGCTCGCGGCGGGCAAGGCCAAGCGCGATCCGTCGCTGGGGGATCTGGGCATCGTCGTCCAGGCCACCGCACGCATCTCCGACGACGCCGAGCAGATCGACAACGCCAAGCAGCTCGTGCGCCATCATGCCGCCCTGTACATCGGCGGAATGGGCGCCCGCGGGAAGAACTTCTACAACCAGCTCGCCATCCGCTACGGCTACACCGACGAGGCGAAGCTGATCCAGGACCTCTACCTCGACGGCAAAAAGATGGAGGCCGCGGCCGCGGTCCCCGAGGACCTCGTCACGTCGATGTCGCTGATCGGTTCCAAGGCCCAGGTGGCCGAGCGGGTCGCAGCGTTCCGGGAGGCCGGTGTCACGTGCATCCTGGCCTCGCCCACCGCGCCGACCCACGCCGAGCGCGTCACCGAGGTCGAGCACCTGCGCGACATCTTCGGGGGCTGATCGCGCGATCGGCGATTGTTGTCCGGAAAACGACGGCCCGTGTACGCACGGCCGTCGTTTTCCTTTCTCGGTCATTTGCACCTCGGGTGCAATTCCGAGACATTTCACTACACTTCGACGATGTTCTGCCGACCGTGAATTCGGGTGTGCATTCACGGTGTTTCCGAATCCCGTCGCAGGTCGCGCGAAATACCATTCCGTTCACATCGATGAGCGTCAGTAACGGCGTTCCCCCGAGTTGTGAGGCGACAACCCGTCCCATAGGCTCTTGTCATCCGCTCGGCGCGCATCGGTTTCACGCCGAGCGGCCGTTGCGATGACAGTGTCGGGAAATGGCCGTTCGCCCCGGTGACGCGTCGATGATGAGAATCACCACGCGACCGACGGCAACGGATCGGCGTGACAAGAGGACGGCACATGGTGAGTGGTGAGGCAAGGCGTTGAATTCGACGACGCCCGTGTTTCGATCTCGCGGCCGACGCACGCCTTTTTCATGCACGTCGGGGTGTGGCATGGCATTTCTGGGACCGGGGGGATCAGACGGTCGGCCCGCCCCGTGAGCCCCGTTCTCCCCGGCCGCACGCGTAAAGGCCGGGTCGTCGTATGAGCGATTCGTCCAAGCGCGAGTTCGTGGCCCCGTCGGGTCCCTCCGACCCCGACGCCCCGCGTCGTTTCACCCTCAGCGCGGCCCAGCGATCGCTGTGGTTCACCCAGCAGGCGGCGCTCGATGTGCCGATCAACGTCGCCCAGTACGTCGAGATCGACGGTCCCATCGACGCCGAACTCTTCGTGCGGGCGACCAGCACGGTGGTGCAGCGCGCGCAGTTCACTCAGCTCCGGTTCGTCGACACCGAGGACGGGCTGGTCGGCGTGTACGACCCCGGCCTGCACTACTGGGCCGACATCATCGATCTCCGTGACCGGCCGGACCCGCGCGCCGTCGCCGAGGAGATGATGGCGCAGGACTATTCGCGACCCCTCGACCCGCGGGTGGACCGGACCGCACGCGGGTGCCTGTTCCGGCTGTCCGACGACAAGGCGCTGGTCTACAACCGCGGTCATCACCTGCTCTCGGACGGGATGGGCGGCAAGGACCGGATGGTCGAGGCCCTCGCGGCCTATCACGCGGCGGTCACCGGCGAGCCCGCGCCGCCCCAGAAGCCGGTCGACCTGGACCTACCGGCCCGCGCCGACGCCGAGTACCGCCAGTCGAAGCGCTTCGCCACCGACCGCGCGTACTGGCGGGAGAACATGGCGGGCGTGGGGATCGCCGCGACCCTGGCGCACCGCCCGGGGCGTCCCGCAGCCGTCGCCAGACGCGTCGCCGCCGCGGTGCCCGCCGACACGATGGCGCGGTTGCGTGCGGCGGCACAACGCGGTTCGACGATCCTGCCCAACGTTCTCGTCGCGGCCTTCGCGGCCTATCTGGGCCGCGCGGCCGCGCAGGGCGACGAGGTGATCTTCCAGTTCCCGGTCGCCGCGCGCACGACCGCGGCGCTGCGTGCCACCCCGCTCCCGGTCGCCAACATGGTGCCGCTGCGCACCGGGGTCACCGGATCGGGCAGCGTCGCCGACGCGCTCGCGTCCACCCAGGCCGCGCTCATGGGCGCGCTGCGGCACCAGCGCTACCGCGGCGAGGACATCTGGGCCGACCTCGCCGCCGACGAATCCTCCGGGGCGACACCGCGCACGGCGGCTCAGGAACGCTCCGGCCCGATGCTCAACCTGATGCTGTTCGACCGCGAATTCCCCTGCGGCGAAGCCCGAGCCACGTTTCACATCCTGACCGTCGGCCCAGCCGACGACCTGACGATCAACATCTACCCGGTACCCGGCGAGGATCAGGATTCCTCGCTGATGATCGGCGTCGAGGCGAACCCCAACCGATACGACGACGCGGAGGTCGCCGAACACCACGGGCAGTTCCTGTCGATGCTAGACACGTTCGCCGATGCGCTCCTCCGGGCGCCGGACACCCGCGTCGACGACCTGCCGCTGCGTTTCTCCGACACCTCGGCCGGAGAGGCGCGTGAGCTGCCGGCGAACGAGGCGCCGGACGCGGGCACCGTCTGGACGGCCCTCACCGACGTCGCGCTGCGGCACCGGCGTGATCCCGCCGTCGAGATCTCTGGAACATCTTCGGACGCAACGCTGCTGACCTTCGAACAGCTGCACGCGCGGGCTCGCGCTCTCGGCGCCCGGTTGCGCACGCTCGGAGCGCGACCCGGCTCGGCGGTCGGCGTCTTGGTCGGGTCGGACGCGGACCGGGTGCTGTCGTGGTGGGCCGTCGCGGCGACAGGGGCCGCCGTGATCCTGCTCGATCCCGCAGCACCGCACTCGGTGTCGCCGGATGTCCCTGGGGTGTCCGGCGTGCTGGTGATCGCCGACGACGATGCGGACGTGCCGGCCGGCGTCCGCGCGGAGGACGTGCACACGCTGGCCGGACTGACCGGGGTCGCGCCGTCGGCGGAGCCCGCGTCGCCCCGTCCGGAGGACACCGCCTGCTTCGCCGTCGGCGCCGAGGGTGTGGTCGCACTCCCGCAGCGGGCCGTGGCCGCGCTCATCGTTGACGGCCTGTTCGCGCCGGAATCATTCGGCCACAACACATCCGATGCGGGACACGGACAGCTCGCGGTCACGGCGCCGATGGCCTCCTGGGCGGCCCACCTCGAGATCGTCGCCGGTGCCGCCCACGGGTTGCGGCTCGTCGAGCCCGACGCCGCCGGAGTGACGCACCGGATCGTGCCCTCCGGGTTACTTGCCGACGACACGGGGCGCGGCGCCGCGACGACGGTGCTGATCGTCGACGCCGGCGCAGCGCCGGCGCCGGCCGTCCGATACGCCGCCGGCCGGGATGTGCGGACCGCCTACAGCCCTCGGGGCGTGCTGGGTCCCTACACCGCTGCGAACCGTGTCCGTCCCGACCAGCCGATCGGCCGGCCACTCCCGAGCGGACACCCGCGCGACGGCGTCGGCATCGCGATCCTCGACCGCCGTCTACGACCCCTGCCGCCCGGCATCACGGGCGACGTGTACGTCGTGGGAAGCGTTGTGCCACAGCACTTCGCTGGGGAAGGCTCGCGTACGTCGACGACACTCGTCGCCTGTCCGTGGCATCCCGGCCGGCGCATGCTGGTCACCGGCGACCGCGGGCATCTCGAACCGGGGACGGGACTTCTCGTCATCGACCACCGCGCCGGTGAGATCGTCGAGATCGACGGCATCCGAGTCGATCTCGCACTGCTCGAACGTGCCGCCGCGGAGGTCCCCGGTGTTGCGGCCGCGACCGCGACCGTACTCGGCGACGGCGACGGCGACGGGCTCGCGCTCGGACTCGTGCCCGCCCGTTCCGCGTCGTCGGAGGCGACCGAACCCCTTGATCCGCAACGGATTCGGGCGGCGTCTCGGCGCCGGGTCAACGCGGAACTCCCGGCGGTGCTGTGGCTTCGCCGGGTCACGATCCTGGATGCGGTACCGCTCGACGGGTTCGGCGGCGTCGACCGGTCTGCCGCCGCCGGGTTGATCGCCGCGGCGCCCGAAACGCGGGCCGCGCGCCGCCGTCCGTCGACGCCGGTCGAACGCGCCGTTGCCGACGCGGTGACGTCCGTCCTCGGCGTGCCCGAGCCGTCCCTGGACGACGAACTGGTCCAGCTCGGCGCCACGTCACTGGGATTCATGCGACTGGCCACGCACCTCGGTGACACCTTGCAGGTCGTCGTCAGCGTGCGCGATCTCGGTGATGTCACGACCCTCGCCGAACTCGCCGCCGTCCTCGAGGCCTCCGCGCCGCGCCGCGCCGCGCCGGGTGATCCCGCGGGCACCGTCCGCTACCGGCCGACCCGCGCGCAGCAGGAGATCTGGCTGCTCAATCGCGCCGACCGGCAGGCGACCGTTTATCACCTGCCGGTGCATGTCGTTCTCGCCGAGGATATCTCGGCCGAAGTCGTCCGCGCCGCACTCATCGACGTCGCGGCGCGGCACGAGGCGCTGCGGACCGTGTACCCCGACAACGGCGGGGAGCCGGTCGCGGTCGTCCGCGGAGTCGACGAGGCGAGTGTGGCCGCGCCGATGACCGCGGCCACCCTCGACGCGACCGGCATCGACCTCGCCGTCGCGGCCCCCTTCGACCTGACGGTGGACCTGCCGTGGCGTGCGGTCGTCGACGAGACCGGCGAACGGACCGAGCTCGTACTCGTCGCCCACCACATCGCGATCGACGAGTGGTCGCTGCACACCGTCGTCGACGACTTCGCGCATGCACTGCGTGCTCGTCTCGACGGTGCGACTCCGGTGTGGACCGAGGACGCGGTGGCCTTCAGTGCCGCGCTGTCCGCGCGGCCGGCCGCGGTGGATGCGGCGGCCGAGGTCTATTGGGCGAAGACATTGCGGGAGGCCCCTTCTCGCATCGTGCTGCCGGAGCCGGCGCAACCGGTGCCGGCGGGACTCACCTCCGGCCCGGCGACCGTCCTGCGTCGTGACGTCGACCGCGGGGCCCGGGACCGTGCCGCTGCTCGTGCACGCGAGTCCGGGACGACGCTCAACACGATGCTGTGCGTGGCGCTCTCGGCCGTACTGGCCGAGTACTCGGATTCCGACGACTTCGTGCTGTCGGTGCCGGTCTCAGGGCGATTCACCACCGAGGAACTACGCCCGGTCGGCATGTTCGTCGAGACGGTGCCGGTGCGGATCACCGGGGTGCGGCGCAGCAGCGTTGCGGAGGCCCTCGCCCGCGTGGGCGCGGGCCTGACGGCGGCGATCACCCACGCCGACGCGGCACCGACGGGGCTCGCCGATGTCATCTTCGCCTTTCACGCCTCCCGGCCCGACGTCGCCGACCCGGCGGTGTTCGCCGAGGTCCAGACCTTGTCCGCCGGCCAGGCGCGAACCGCGTTGGAAGTAACCGTCTTCGACGAACCGGACGGGTTGTCGGTCGCGCTGACCGTCGCCGAACGCCGGGTCGACACGATGGCTGCCGGCCACCTGCTCGACCGATTCGTCGAGACGGTCGCCGCGCTCGGTGTCGCGACGCACGACTCGGTCGTCGCGGGGTGCATCCCGGTTCCCGCCGACCGGGCGCTCTCCAACCGCAGCCGCCGGACCGCTCCCGTCGACCCGATCGATGCCCTGCGACGCCGTGCGCAGGCGAAGCCGGACGCCGCCGCGGTGATAGACGACGACGCGACTCTGACCTACCGGGATCTGCTCGGTCGCGCCGAGGCCCTCGCGAACACGTTGCGGGAGAACGGGGTACAACCGGGTGACCGAGTCGCGCTGTCGCTGCCCCGGAGCGCCGAGGCCGTGATCGCGATCGTCGCGGTGCTCTTGGCCGACGCGGTGTACGTGCCCATCGAACCCGACGATCCGCCGTCGAGGACGGAGCTGATCGTCGACGCCACCGCTCCCGTCGCGGTCATCGAAGCCGGGCCGGCGGTGCGCGCCGTCGCGACGGGCGAACGTGCACAACCGGTTCCGGGTGGCGCCTACGTGATCCACACCTCCGGCTCCACCGGTGTCCCGAAAGCCGTACTGGTGACCCGCGCGAATCTGGCGGCCATGCTCGGCGCCGCGCTGGACACGATCGCCGCGTCCGACGACGACGTGTGGAGCTGGGTGCACTCCTACGCGTTCGACTTCTCCGTCTGGGAGATCCTGGGGCCGTTGGCCTCCGGTGGTGTGGTCGTCGTGCTGGAGCGCGCCACTGTGCTCGACCCGCGCTTGCTGGCGGCGGCGATCGACCGGTACGGGGTCACCGTCTGCTCGCAGACCCCGACGGCGTTCGGCAACCTCATCGACCCGACGGTGGCGGCCGTCGCCCCGGACGCCGGATCAACCGCGTTGCGCGCCGTCGTCTTCGGTGGCGAACCGTTGTCGCCGGGGCTGTTACGGGAGTGGTCGGCCGCGCATCCGGACGTCCGGCTGGTCAACATGTACGGCATCACCGAGACGACCGTGCACCTCACGGCGGTCGACGTCGACGTCGACGACGCCCGCAGCGACATCGGTGTCCCGCTCGACGGCGTCTCGACGGCGATCCTGGGGCGAGACCTCCGCCCGGTTCCGGTGGGCGCCATCGGCGAACTGTACGTGAGCGGCGATCAGGTCACGCTCGGCTATCACAACGCCCCGGCCACGACCGCCGTGCGATTCGTCGCCGACCCGCGCGGCACCGGCCGCCGGATGTACCGTACCGGCGACCGCGTACGCGAGATCGCCGGCGGCCGCATGGTCTATCTCGGCCGCAGCGACGACCAGGTCCAGATCCGCGGGCATCGCATCGAACTCGGTGAGATCACGTCGGTGCTGCGCGAGCACCCCGGCGTCGGCGACGCGCGCGTGCTCCTCGACCCGGGCAGCCGCCGCGGGGAGGAACGCCTGCTCGCATTCGTCACCGAGGACGGCCTCGCCGACTTCGATGTGCTGGACGCCCTCTCCGCGGAGCAGATCCTCGTGTCCTGTGCGAACAGGCTCCCGGCGCACATGATCCCGACGCGGGTCGCGATCGTCGACGGTTGGCCGATGACCCCGACCGGCAAACTCGACCGCCACCGGCTCACGGAACTGCTGCCCGAGGTGCCGACGGGATCGACCCGAGCACTGACACCGGTCGAGCAGACCGTCGCCGACGCCATGCGTGCCGTGATCGGCACGGATGCCGTGGTCGCCGCGGACACCAACTTCTTCGCGACCGGAGGGACGTCGCTGTCGGCAGCACGACTCGCGGCCACGCTGACGGGCACGGGCGACCATGTCTCCGTCGCCGATGTGTTCGCCCACCCGACGGTGGCCGCGCTCGCCGCGCATATCGAGTCCGGTGCGAGTTCGGGACGGACGATCGCCGACGGCTCCCGGACCGGTCTCGCCGACTTCGCAGCCGCCGACGGGGTGGATCTGCCGCTGACCCCCGAGCAGATGGATCTGTGGCTCCGGTGGCGCACCGAGCCGGACTTCACCGGGTATCTGATGCCGCTCGCCCTCCCCGTCGACGCCGGCCCCGACGAGCTGCGCCGTGCCCTGCTCGAGATCGTGACGCGGCACGACGCGCTGTGCACCGTGTTCCCCTCGGGTCCCGACGGCCCGGTGCAGCGTCGCCGACCCGACTCCCATGTCGCAGGTGAACTGAGAGCGCAACTGGCGCAGACGGTCTCGGTCGCAGACATCGACTCGGTCGACGCCGCGCTGCGTGCGCTGCACACGCCGATCGACCTGGCCGCCGAACTGCCCTGGCGGGTACGGATCTGCGCGGTGGACGGGCAGACCTGGCTTCTCGTCGTCGCGCACCACATCGCGGTCGACGGCGAGTCGTTCGGCATCCTGTCCGCAGAGCTGCGATCCGCGCTGTCCGGGACCCTCCCGGCGCCCGCCGACGTCGACTACCAGGAGTACTCGGCGTGGCGAGCCGGGTCGCTGGCCGCCCGGCGGACCGAGCTCGTCGCGCACTGGGTCTCGGCGTTCGATCGGGCCGTCGAACCGCTGCGCCTGCCCGAACTGAACCCGGCGGCCCCGCATCCGTCCGCGCCGGAACGGGCGGTGGTGCACCGTGCGCACCGGACGCTCGACCGCGCCGAGACCGGAGCACTCGACGAACTGGCGGTGGCCAGACACAGCACGCCGTTCATCGTCGTGCACACCGCGCTCGCGGCGGTGTTGACAAGGCAATCCGACGCCGAGGTGGTCACGATCGGCACCGCTCTGTCCGGGCGGATCGACCCGCGCCTGGTCTCCGTACCGGGGCTGTTCGCCCGTGCCGTACCCCTGCACACCCCGATCGACGCCGACCTGCCGTTCGTCGACCTCCTGGCCTCGGTCACCGCGGTCGACCTCGGCGCGTTCGCGCACGCCGACCTCCCGCTCACCGAGATCACCGAGATCGCCGATCCCGGTCGGGTCAAGGCGGGCACCCCGCTGTTCGAGGTCTCCCTCGGCGCCGTCCCGGACGAGCTGGTGGCGGCGAGTCCGGTTGCGGCAGCGGGTGTCCCGTCGGATGCGAGTCCCTTCGGGGGAGTGCCGCTGTTCGGTGTGGACGTGTCGATGTACCGCCGGGACGGTGCGCTGCATCTGATGATGACGTGCACGGATACGGTGGCGAGCGCGGCGAGACTGGACGCGCTGTGCGACCTCGTCGTCGAGACGATCCGGCGCGGGGTGCGCGAACCGAACCGGACGGTCGCGGCGCTGCTCGCCCCGTCGGACTCGACGTCGGTCCCAGAAACCGCGCCGGAGAACCGGAGTCGCGAGTTCGAGACGCTTGACGAGCTGCTGACCGGTGGGCTCGGCCACGACCCGGATGCGATCGCGGTCGTCGACCGACGCCATCCGATTCCCGGGCCGGGTGTCTCGCTCACCGATTCCGACCTCGACCGGCTCGCGACGTTCACGGCGCGCACGCTCATCGACGCGGGCATCGGTCCGGGGGACGTGGTGGTCGCGCTGCTGCCGCGCTCGGTATTCGGCGTGCTCGCCACGATCGCGGTCGCACGCGCGGGAGCGGCCTTCGTGAATGTTGATCCGGCCGACCCCGCGGGGCGCCGGCAGATGATCATCGAGCGGTGCCGACCGCGTGCCGTTGTCACCCTCGCGGCGACCGCGGAGTCCGTGACCGGCGGCATCCCGGTGCTCGCCCTCGACGACTTGCTTGCGCGCCATGCCGATTCGAGTGCGAATACGCCGGATTCGCCGCCGTTCGACGCCGCCGAGCGGGTGCGCCCGCTGTCGGTGGACGACGTCGCCTACATCACGTTCACCTCGGGGACGACCGGACTGCCCAAGGGTGTCCAGGTGACCCATCGGGGCCTCACGGACTGGGCGCACGACACCGTGGCCCGATTGCGGCTCGGCTCGTCGGACGCGGTGTTGCACACGTATGCAACCGGATTCGACGCACACCTGATGGGGCTCGTGCCCCCGCGGGTTGCCGGGGCCACGATCGTCGTGTGCCCGCCCGATGTCATCGCCGCGGACGAGCTCGCCGAGTTCGTCGATGCCGAACGGGTCAGCGTCCTGCTGACCACCCCGTCGGTGCTCGCGACCCTGCGTCCGGACGAACTCCCCGGTGTTCGTCACGTGGCGGTCGGCGGTGAACCCCTCGGCGCCGGGCTGGTCCGGGAGTGGACGGCCGGCCACACGCTGAGCAACGAGTACGGCCCGACCGAGGCCACCGTCGCGGTCAGCAGTGCGCGGTACACCGCAACTCCGAGCGGGCCCGTTCACATCGGCGCTCCGCTGCCGGGTGTGGGGGTGTATGTGCTCGACGGTGCGCTGCGACCGGTGCCCGACCACACGGTCGGCGAACTGTATCTTTCCGGGAACTGCCTTGCTCGTGGGTATCTCGACGACCCGGCGACGACGGCCGGGGCGTTCGTCCCCGATCCGTTCAGCGCCGACCCGTTTCTCGCCGGCGGGCGGATGTACCGGACCGGTGACCTCGTCCACCGTCGTCCCGACGGCACGTTCGTGATCCACGGTCGCACCGACGATCAGGTGAAGATCCGCGGCGTGCGGTTGGAGCCGGGTGAGGTCGATGCGGCGCTGTCGGGGCTGCCCGGCGTGGCGACCTCGGTGACCGCGACGCGGACCACCCCGGCGGGCGAGAAGATCCTCGTGTCGTGGGTCGTGGTCGACGGAGACGATGCGGAAGTGGCCGACCTGCCTCGTCAGCTCGCGCACCTGTTGCCGCGCAGCATGATCCCGAGTGCGATCGTCGGTGTCCCGGCGTTGCCGTTCGGACGCAACGGGAAGATCGATGTGGCGGCGCTGCCCGATCCCGATTTCGCCGGTGCGGCAGCGGGTTCGGATGTTCGCCCCGGGCGGCCGCCGTCGGGGGCCACCGAGGAACTGGTGACCGCGGTGTGGGCGGAGGTCCTCGACCGTCCCGTTCAGTCGCTGGACGCCGATTCCGATTTCTTCACCGAGGGTGGTACCTCGCTGTCGGCCACGCAGGTGACGTCGAGGCTGACGGCGGCGACCGGTGCGGACATCGGGGTCCGCGAGATCTTCGAAGCACGCACGGTCGCGGGAGTCGCGCGACGTGTCGACGAACTGCTGGCCGGGCCGGGTGATACCGGCGCCGGAAGCGGAGTGGAGTCCGGCGCGGCACCCACCCGACTCCCGGTGCCGGAGTTCCTGCCGCTCGCATATCCGCAGCGCCGCATGTGGATTCACCATCAGTTCGATCCGCGTTCGACGGCCTACCATGTTCCGCTCGTGTTGCGGATGAGTGGCCGTGTCGACCTCGCCCGCCTGCGGAAGGCGGTCGACGAGGTGGTCGCGGCTCATGCCGTCCTCCGGACGGTCCACCCGGATTCGCCGTCGGGTCCACGGCAGCGCCGGATCGAGCACCGGAGTCCGGTGCTACGGCATCACCTCGTCGACGCCGCGGCGGGTCCCGAGGGTCTCCGTCGTGACGTCGAGGACTTCCTGCGACGGCCGTTCGATCTGGAGTCCGAGACCGGGTTCCGGGCCGCGGTCTTCGAGCTCGACTCGGCGGAGGATCCGCACACCCATCTGGCGGTGGTCCTGCATCACGTCGCGATCGACGGGTGGTCGATCCGGGTGCTGCTCACGGACCTGCTCCGTGCCTACGACGGCCAGCGGCTGTCGGTCCCCGCCGACGAGGCGTTCACCTATGCCGACTTCACGCAGTGGCAGATCGCCCGTCTCGGCGACCCGTCCGATCCGCGCAGCAGGTACGCACGGCAACTGCGTTTCTGGACGTCGACGCTCGCCGATGCCCCCGGCCCGCTCCGGTTGCCGGGCATCGCGGACACCGGCGGGCGGCCGCGCGACGCTGCCGCCGGGCGGTTGTCGGCGTCGATCGTCGGCACGGATTCACTGCACCAGACCGCGAAAGCGATGTCGGCGAGTGTGTTCCAGGTGGCGCACGCCGCGCTCGCGACGGTGTTGGGCCGGTGGACCGGTGAGTGGGACCTGCTGATCGGCGTACCGGTGCACGGCCGGCACGCGCCGGAGTGGGAGTCGGTGGTCGGCATGTTCGTCAACACCGTGGCCCTGCGGACACGGCTGCATCCGGGGCTCCCGATCCGCGAGGCCGTCGTGCGGGCTCGCGATGCCGCCCTGGCCGCCCAACCGCACAGTGAGGTCCCCTATGAGGACGTCGCCCGTATGGTCCGTCCCGACGGCCGGGAGGCCGGGGACCCGCTGATCTCGGTACTGCTGGTCAACCAGGACGTCGTGCCCCAGTCCTCCGGCGAGGTGGTGCTGGGCGGAGCGTCGGCGGGTGGCCCGGGTCCCGAGGCGGATGCCGTGATCGCCAGGCTGGTCCCGGAGTACACCGAGACCGTGGACGCCAAGTTCGACGTCGAGGTCGTTCTCGCCGAACGCGATGACGAGTTGCACATCACGGTGGTGCACTCCGCCGCCGTCCCGACCGTGGTCGCGCAGGCGCTTCTCGACGACTTCCGCAGATCGGTCGTCGCGGCGGCAACCGATGCCGATCAGCCGTTCCCGGAGGTCGACGGACCGGACGTCGACGTCATTGCGGCCGAACGAGTATCGGGCACCGCGGTGGCGCCGGCTGGTGCCGGGGCGTCGTCGCATGCGGTGTCCTGGGCTCCACTCGTCGCGTCGATCGCCGACGCGATGGCCGAGGTGCTGGAGGTCTCACCGGGTTCGGTAGGGGACACCGACGACTTCTTCACGATGGGCGGTACCTCGCTCTCGGCCACACGGGTGACCTCCGCGCTGGGGCGCCGGCTCGGCGTCCGCGTGCCCACCCGGTTGCTCTTCGAGAACCCCACCCCGGTCGCGCTCGCACGGGCGGTGACCGAACTCCCCGCGGAGGGGACGGATGCGGGAGGCGGTTCGCCGACCGGCGCGTCGGAGGCCGACCTCGGCGACCTCCCACTCGCCCCGACGCAGCGCCGGATGTGGGTGGCCGCGCAGATGCTCGGAGCGGTGCCGATCTACGCCGTGCCCGCGGTGGTGCCCGTGCCGCCCGGAACCGACGAGTCTGCGGTCATCGGCGCGGTCGAGGCCCTCGTCGACCGCCATCCCGCGCTCCGTACCCGCTACCTCGCGACGCCTGACGGTCCCCGGCAGCGTGTTCTCGACGCCTGGCGCCCGTCCCTGCGGCGGGTGGGTGCGGCCGAGCTCACGACGCCCGCGGGGATCGGGATGCTCGGGGAGGCCTTCGATCTCACCGGTGAGCCACCGGTCCGGGTGTGGCTGGTCACCGGCGACGATCAGGTGACCCCGGTGGCGGTCGTGGTGATCGCGCACCACATCACCATGGACGGTGAATCCGCCGGCATCGTGCAGCGTGAGCTCGCGTCGCTGCTGGCGGGTCACGACCTCGGCCCGGCGCCGACGGGTTTCGCGGCGGTCGCCCGGCAGATGGCGGCCGACGACGAGCGATCCCGGGTTGCCCTGGTGGACTTCTGGCGGCGCGCGCTCGAGGGGCACAGCGGCGAGCTCGACCTCGCCCAGCGCCGCCCCGTTGTTCGGGACCTGCGGACCTCGACGACCGAGTATCTGCTGGAAGATGCGGTCGGACAGGCGATTCCGGCGGCCGCGCGCCGGGCGTCGGCGAGCGAGTTCCACATCCTGCACGCGGCGCTGGTGCTGGCCCTCGCGGTGCAGTCGGGGTCCGATGACATCGCGCTGGCCACGCCCGCCTCGATGCGCCGCGACTCCGACACCGCCGGCACGGTCGGCATGCTCATCTCCACCGTCGTGTTACGCACCCGGATTCGCCCCGGCATGACCGTCGGCGAGCTGATCACGGCGGTCCGCGACGACGACCTGGCGGCGCTCGATCATGCTGCGATCGCCTTCGACGATGTGGTCGCCCTGATCGATCCGCCGCGCGTCCCCGGGCGGCATCCGCTGGTACAGGTGGCGTTCTCGATGGCCGATCCGGAGATGCCCGGGCCCGACCCGGCAGACACCGGCGCGTCGACGTGGATGTCGCCGCGCAGCGAGTTCGACATCCACGTCGAGGCGGTGCCCGACGCCGGCGGCTGGCGGTTGCGCGTCCACCACGGCCGGGAACTGTTCGACGAGGGCACGATCCGCGCTCTCGGCGAGCGAGTGGTCGCCGCGGTCGCCGCCGTCGTGGGGGAGCCGTCACGTCGTCTCGCGGCCATCGAGCCGCTGACCGGCGCCGAACGACGCTTCGTCGCCGACCGAGCGCGGGCGTCATCGACCACGGGGGCCGAACCGCTGCTGGCCGAGCTGTTCACGTCGGCTGTCGAGGCGTACGGCGACCGTCTCGGCATCGCCGACGAGCACCGGTCCCTGACCTACCGCGAATTCGACGGGTGGGTCTCGGTGACCGCCCGCGCGATGCGACGTCGAGGGCTCGGTGCCGGTGACGCGGTGGCCGTCGTGGTGCCGCGGTCGATCGAGTCGGTCGTCGCGATCTGGGCGGTGAGCCGGATCGGCGCGGTGTGCGTACCGGTCGACGTCACCTACCCGACGGCCCGGATCGACCACGTGGTCGCCGGCGCGTCCGCGAGTGTGATCACGCCTGCCGACATCCCCGCCCAACCGACGGAACCGGTTGTGTCCGAACCGGTCACATCGGTGTCGCGCGACGCGCTGGCCTACGTCATCACCACGTCGGGTACCACCGGGACCCCGAACATCGTCGGGGTCACCCATCGCGGTGTACACCGCGTGGCCTCGCTCGGCGACGTCGAACCAGACGACCGCGTCGGGATGGCCATCAGTCCGGGATTCGACGCCACGTTCCACGACATGCTGTTGCCACTCGCCGCCGGCGCCACCCTGGTGGTGGTCCCGGCCGGGATCACCGGCGGGGACGACCTCACCCGGTTCCTCGACCGCACCGGGGTCAGCGTCTTCACGGCGACGCCTTCGGTCGTCCGCACACTGCGACCGGCGGCGATCGGTGCGCTGCGCCTGGTGTACATCGGCGGCGAGGCGCTCTCGGCCGATCTGGCCGCGATGTGGTCGGAGCACGCCCAGGTCCTCAACATCTACGGCCCCACCGAGACGACGGTGACCGTGTCCACCAGTGCGTTCCGGCGCGGCGACCCGATCCGGCTGGGGCATCCGCGCCCGGGCATCGGCGCCGAGGTGCTCGACGCCCAGCTGCGCCACGTCCCGCCGGGTGTCGTCGGCGAGTTGTACATCGGCGGAACCGGGGTCGCCCGTGGCTATCTCGGTGACCCGGCGCTCACCGCTGCGACGTTCGTCGCCGGCGCCGACGGCGTGCGCCGCTACCGCACCGGGGACCTGGTGCGGTGGGATCGCGACACCGGCGAGCTGGTCTACGTCGGCCGGGCGGACCGCCAGGTCAAGATCCGGGGCCAGCGAGTGGAACCCGCCGAGATCGACGCGGTGATCGTGCGGGCGGGCGCCGAGCGCTCGGTGACCGTCCTGCGACCGGGTCCGGTCGGACCCGCCCTCGTCTCCTATGTGGTGGCACCGTCGGTGCCGGTCGCCGAGCTCCGGGCCGCGTGCCGGTCGTCGCTGCCGCGGCACATGGTGCCGAGCCGGATCGTCGTGCTCGACGACCTGCCGCTCAGCGGCGCGGGCAAGATCGACGTACGCCGACTGCCCGAACCGGCCTGGTCGGAGTCCACGCGCGAACCGGGAACCGCCACCGAGGCAGCGGTTCTCGACGCCTTCCGGACCGTGCTGGGCGATGCGGCAGCCGGTCCGTACGCGGGCGCGGACGGTGCCGGGACACCCATCGGCATGGACGACGACTTCTTCGCCGCCGGTGGGCATTCGCTCGCCCTGCTGCAGTTGCGGGACGAACTGGCCCGCCGGACGGGCCGGGTCGTCGACTCGGCGGAACTCTTCGGTCATCGCACCCCGGCCGAGATCGCCCGGCTGCTCGACGACCCCGAAGGCGGCGACAGCGGCCGACGCGTCGTGCCGCTGTCGCCCGGCACCGGCCGACGACCCGAGGTCTGGTGTGTGCACACCGCGACCGGGATGGTCGAACCGTTCCGGGCGCTGGGCGAGTCCCTGCCGTCGGCGTCGGTGTTCGGCCTGCAACTGCCCGAACTCGTACTCGCCGAACGGGATCTGCCGACGACCATCGAGGGCATCGCGGCACTGCACGTCGAGGCCATCCGGGCGACCCAGCCGCAGGGACCGTACCGGGTCGTCGGCTGGTCCGTCGGCGGTGTCGTCGCCCACGAGATCGCACGCCGGCTCGTCGAACTCGGCGAAGAGGTCGCGCTGCTGGTGCTGCTCGACGCGCGGACGCCGGCCGAACTGGCCATGGTGGACGACGCGGAGCTGCGAGCCGCCGATCACCCCCTGCGTGCCCTGGCCGAGCAGCACGATCCCGACGCACTGCGGCGCTTCGAGGACCGGACGAGGGGCCTGGCCGCGGCGGCGCGCTCCTACGACCTGCGTCCGGTGGCCGCCGGTAAGGTGCTCTACGTTGCGGCGCAGGACAACCCGGACCCGGACGCCTGGAGGCGTGCGGTCGATCCGGCCGGACGGGCGGTCGTCGACGTGCTGCACGCCGGCACGACGCACGCAGAGCTGGGGCATCCGGACGTATTGGCGCGGGTGGCCCGCAGAATCGAGGAGGAATGGTGACCGGATCCGAAGCGGCGACGCCGCAGATGTCGATCCTGTTCGTGTGCACGGGCAACATCTGTCGTTCACCGATCGGCGAACGCGTGCTGACCGGCCTCGCCGGCCGGGCGGGTGTCCCCGTGACGTCGTCGAGCGCCGGTGTCGGAGCGCTCAACGGGCAGCCCATCCATCCGCACGCCTCCGCCGTCCTGGTCGAGAACGGTTACGACGCATCGGGGTTCGAGTCCCGGTATCTGCGTCCGCCGATGCTCACCGAGGCCGACCTCGTGCTGTGCATGAGCCGCGAACACCGTGCCGCCGCGCAGCAGATGGCCCCGGCACGCTGGAAGCGGGTGTTCACGCTGACCGAGTTCGCCGCGCTCTGCGACCTCGGCGCGCTGCCGGAGATCATCGCCGGGCGTGGACGCCTTGATCCGAACTCGGACCTGCTGGACATCGTCGACCCGATGGGCCGTCCGCGCGAGGACTTCGACCGGGTCTTCGCCGAGGTCGAACCGAAGGTCGAGGCGTTGGTCACGTGGCTGGCGGCGCCGGGAGCGAAGCGAGCGGGCCAATCGTCCGCCGAGCAGGCCTCCGCCACTCGAGCGGGCCGGCACGCGACGGGGGAGAGCCGATGATCCGGCGGCTGGCGGGCAACCGCGTCGTCCAGGTCGTCGCGGTGGTGCTGCTGCTCGTCGCCGCCGCGCTGATCTGGCTGGCGTACGCGGCATTCCAGGTCCGCGACGACCTGGAATCGGTGCGCGCGGATGCGAGCAGCGCCCGGGCGTTGATGCTCGACGGCGATCAGGCCGGCGCCCGTCAGGCGGCCGAGGCGGCGTCGGTGCGGGCCGAGGACGCCCAGGATCGTGCGAACGGCTTCCTGTGGTCGGCGGCTGCGGCGGTGCCGGTCGTCGGATCGCCGCTGAAGTCGGTGCAGCAGATGAGCGATGCTGTCGCGGCGCTCTCGGCCGACGTGCTGGTGCCGGCTGCCGACCTCGCCACCGTGCTCGACCCGAATCGCCTGCGCTCGGGCAACACCGTGAACCTGGCACTGCTGCGGGACGCGCAACCGGCGCTGAAGTCGGTCGCGGAGGAGTCGGCGGCGGTGGCCGCCCAGGTCTCGGCGATCGAACCGAGTTGGCTGGGCGTCGTGGCCGATGCCCGGGATCAGCTCGCCGAGCAGGTCGAGGCTGCCGACTCGACGGTGCAGGCGACGAGCATCGCGGCCGAACTCGTCCCGTCGATGCTCGGTGCCGACGGTCCGCGCAACTACTTCATGGCGTTCCAGACACCGTCCGAGGCACGTGGCACCGGCGGCCTCGTCGGCGGTTTCGCGGTACTGAACGCCACCGGGGGCCGGGTGACCATCCCTGAGCTCGGTGCGAATTCGGAGTTCCGCGACCCGGCCACCCCGCAGATCAACCTCGGCCCCGAGTACGACGCGATCTACTCCTACTACCGCCCCTACACCGACTTCCGGAACGGCAACCTCAGCGCCCATTTCCCTGACGCCGCGCAGATCTGGCTGGCGAACTGGCGCGCCCAGACCGGCCGCCAGCTCGACGGGGCGATCGCGCTGGATCCGATCGCGCTGAAGTATGTCCTCGAGGTAGTCGGCCCGGTGTCGGTGGGACGGGAGAAGATCACCGCCGACAATGTCGTGCCGATCACGCTGTCGACGGCATACCAGCGCTTCGCCGACGACAACGCCGCGCGAAAGGACTACTTGCAGGCCATCTCCCAGGCCGTGGTGAACAAACTCGTCACGTCCGGCGGCAGCACGCGGGATCTGCTCGAGGCGCTCGGCCGTGGCGTGCACGAGCGGCGGATCATGGTGTACAGCACCGATGCCGAGGATCAGAAGATCCTCGAGTCGACGAAGCTGGGTCACCAGATCTCCGACACGTCGTCGCCCTATCTGCAGGTGGCCATCGGCAATGCGTCCGGAACGAAGCTGGACTATTACCTGCGGCGCGAGATCAGCTACACCTCAGGCGGGTGCGAGGGTGACACCAGAGAGTCGACGATCACGGTGAAGCTCACCAACACCCTCGACACCACGGACACCACCGACTACGTCGCCGGCAACCTCGGGACCGAACTGTCGGTGAAGAAGGGCACCAACCTCGCCAACGTCGAGTTCCTGGCGACGAAGGGCGCGGTCCTCAAGGAGATGACCCTCGGCGAGGGCGGGGCCTTCTACGTCGAGCAGGCCCTGCACGGTCGGCCGTACTACTCGACCCGCGTGGGCATCGCACCGGGCGAGACCGCCACCATCGTGCTGAAGATCGACGAGCCGACCTCGGCACACGGGGACGCCGAGGTCCCGATCCAGCCGCTCGTCGACGACCCGACCGTCACCGTCGACGTCCCGGCGTGTGGGCCGGAGAACTGAGCACCCGGAGCTTGCGGAGGGCGCGTCAGCCCCTGCTCCCTGAGGAGCGTCCGGAGCGTGCGGAGGGCGCGGCCAATCCCGCTCCCTGAGGAGCGTCCGGAGCGTGCGGAGGGAGCGGAGGGGGACGCTCGCAAGCTCGCTCCTCAGGGAGCGGAGGGGGACGCTCGCAACCTGGCTCCTCAGCTCAGGGAGCAGGAGGGAAGCTCGCTCCCAGAGCGGAGTTCTCTGGTGGTCCCGACGGCCCGTACTCGGCCCACGATTCTGGCCGGGTACGGGGCCGACTAGAGCGTCACTGTGGAGTTGTCAAGGGACGGATGCGGTCCCGGGTGTGGCCCGGGTGCGAAAGGGTGCTGCGCGAAAGTGTGTGTCGGAGGGCCGGTCAGGCGGCGTCGTCGAGTCGCATGGTGCGGCGGTTGTAGGCGGGTAGCGGTCGGCGTTGCGGATCGATCGACACGGGCGGTACGAGCCAGGGGTGGCGGTCGAAACCCATCACGATGTCCCAGCCGTGGTGGTGGACCTGTGTGTGGCAGCGCTGGCAGAGCAGGCAGCCGTTGTCGAGGTCGGTGGGACCGCCGTCGGCCCACGACTTGATGTGATGCACCTGCGTATGGGACGGCGGTGCACCACATTTGACGCAGCACGCGTCGCGGACGATGATCGCTTTGCGTAGGTGTGACGGATACAACCGGCGGGTGTGACCCATCTGAAGCGGTACGCCCTCACTATCGAGGATGATCTCCGTGAGCGAGCCGTCGCACGACACCTGTTTGGCGGTGGCATGGCTGACCGATCCGGTCCACGGCAGCGTTGCGAGGTCTCCGGTCGCGGGGATCGTCAGCATCAATTGAGTGCGTGGGGAACCAACGGTATCGAGGGTAGCGCCGATCGCGGCTTGGTCGAGGATCAGTTCGAAGGCGTCGGCGCGGCGTTGCTCGGCGGTGCGTCGATCCTGTGCGCCGTCGGGTTCCGGCCTGGGGCAGGAGCGTTCATCGATCATGGCCTGGAACTTCTCTCCCACGATTTGGGTGAGGTCGGCATGTACTTCGACGCGGCCGTCGTCGGTGGTGTGGGCGTTGACCGCGTTCAGCGATGGGTCGTCGGCGGCCGGTACACCGGAGTCGGCGGTGTCCGCCAGAGTATTGGCGATGGCTCGGCCATGCTTGAGCACTTCTGTCGGTGTTGCGCCGGAGAGTGCTTGCGCGATGAGTTCGAGTTCGTACTGGGCGCGCTCGTCATCGGAAAGGGCTTTGTGACAACGCTTCTCGATCTCGTTGATCCCCCGCACGATGGCATCGACGACCTCGCCGGACAGCCGCCCATCAGCGGCGTGACGCGCCACCACGGGCAGCGTCGGCAGCGCGTCGACACCCCGCATGGTGCGAAGAGCGGCGGCCGGTGCATGTCCTGACTCGATCAGCAGTCTCTTGGTGGTGCTACCGGCCTTCTGGGCGACGCCGAGTTCGTCGAGTTGCGCTGCGTGCAGGGCGATCTGATGATCTGCAAGGTTGCGGATCAGACGCCACGTGTCAAGGGTGTCGAATGTTGCTCTGCCCGTGGGATCGTCGGCGGGTGGGGCGGTCTCGACGAGCTGATCGAGGAGCGTGGTGAGCTCTGGCATGACTCCAAGGTACAGGAACATGGGTTCGATTTCGAGGAGTTTCCACAGGCTCGGAAATCGCGAAACTGACTACTGTGCAGCATGTTTCGTTGATTGTGCCTCGATCGTCGTCAGTAGTCTAATCCTGTCACATACGTACCGTATTCTGTCCCAGAACGGTAGATGTGCTGCTGACCAACGA
Source organism: Gordonia sp. BP-119 (assembly GCF_016924115.1). Taxonomy (NCBI): domain Bacteria; kingdom Bacillati; phylum Actinomycetota; class Actinomycetes; order Mycobacteriales; family Gordoniaceae; genus Gordonia; species Gordonia sp. BP-119. The sequence goes on along the minus strand of NZ_JAFFZF010000011.1, from coordinate 63,713 downwards.
CTGTCGTGTGACCGAATGTCGCGCGTCGTTCTGCTGCAGAAGTATCTGCTTGTCCAGGAAGCGGTCGATTACTACTGAGCACAGGCGCTGCTCGTCGGGTGATTGATGGTGGACGGGCCAGTCACCGAGGTGGCACGGGAACTCAACGTCCACGAGATCGCAAGGTGCCGCCCGACCGAGGCGGCGGGTGAGCGCGCGGAACGGACCAGACTGCGTGCCGAGCTCGCCGAGAAGGGCCGTGATGTCGCGCTACGGAAAGAAATTTCGGCGTACTATGCGGCGCAGCATCATCGGTGAGTCGTTTCGAATTCATCGCCGCGGAGTGCGCCTGCCATCATGTCATGAAAGGCGTTGCGCCTCTCATCATTTCGCGGACTGGATTTCTGCGCGTGCAGGTCGGCAACGCCGCGTCGAGTTGACGCCACGACAGCGGCGGCGCCGCGATCTGGAAGTGTCTGGCGCACTGGCAGGCCACGCGACGCACCTACGGTTCACCGCGTACTACTGCCGCACGCCGAGGCGGGTGTGGTCTCTCAGCTCGATTCGGCGGCGTCGTTCGCACCGGACCTGGTTTGGCCGCCGGTTCGATCAGGGCGGTGTCAATATCGTCCGGAATCGCCTGCGAGTGGCCAACTCACGACTCCGGTCGAGAACCCGGAGGAGCGTGAGCTGCGTTGTCGACGGGGTCGAACCCGCTGAAGAATGATCGCCCACATCCAACGTCGATCTACGTCAGACGAGCGACGCTGGTCGTCACCCGCCCTCAATGAATGCTCTGTGCGTTCGACACTCTCGGGCACCCGGCTCAGTAGTAGTACGGGTAATCGTCCCAGCGCGGGTCGCGCTTCTCGAGGAACGCGTCACGTCCTTCGACGGCTTCGTCGGTCATGTACGCCAGGCGGGTCGCCTCACCGGCGAACACCTGCTGACCCATGAGGCCGTCGTCGGTGAGGTTGAACGCGAACTTCAGCATGCGCTGGGCCGTCGGCGACTTGCTGTTGATCCGGCGCGCCCAGTCGATGGCGGTGGCCTCCAGCTCGGCGTGCGGGGCGACGCGGTTGACCGCGCCCATCCGGTGCATGGTCTCGGCGTCGTAGGCCTCCCCGAGGAAGAAGATCTCGCGCGCGAACTTCTGCCCGACCTGCTTGGCGAGGTAGGCGCTCCCGTACCCGGCGTCGAAGGAACCCACATCGGCGTCGGTCTGCTTGAACCGGGCGTGCTCGGCCGAGGCGAGGGTCAGGTCGCACACGACGTGCAGCGAATGCCCGCCGCCGGCCGCCCAGCCGTTGACGACCGCGATCACGACCTTGGGCATCGTCCGGATCAGGCGCTGGACCTCCAGGATGTGCAACCGCCCGCCCTCGGCCTTCACCCGCGCCGCGTCGACCGTCTCGGCGCCGGCCGCCGCGACGTCGTCGTCGTGTGTCGTGGCGTACTGATAACCGCTACGCCCGCGGATGCGCTGATCGCCGCCGCTGCAGAACGCCCATCCGCCGTCCTTGGGGCTCGGGCCGTTGCCGGTCAGCAGGATCGTGCCGACGTCGGGCGACCGCCGCGCATGGTCGAGGACCCGGTACAGCTCGTCGACCGTGTGCGGGCGGAAGGCGTTGCGGACCTCGGGACGGTCGAATGCGACGCGCACGATCCCGTACTCGCGGCCCTCGCCGACGTGGCGGTGATAGGTGATGTCGGTCAGGTCGTCGAAGCCGGGCACCACCGCCCACGATGCCGGGTCGAAGGGTTGGCCGGAGGGTCCCTGGGTGTCGGGCGTCGCACTCATGGGGTCAGCCTATCGACGCGGCGACCGGGCGCTTCGCACGCCTGCAAGCGGCGGATTGGTCGGAAGAGGTCACGAAGTCGTGACGGGTTCGACGCGGATTGCATTCAACCATTGGATGCCGGCCGGTCTTCGGCTCGAACATCACCGAAATCTCAGTTTCGGATGCTTAGCTGTCCGTATGGCTGTATGGGGGTGGATTCTGATCCTCGGGGGCGCGTGGTGTGTCGTGTCCGCGGCGGTCGCGGTGATCGTCGGGAGGGCGGTCCGGATCCGAGACGAGAAGGAACGCGGTCCGCGTGGCGTGCCGGACTACATACCCGAGTCCACACGCCGGCTGGCCCGGGGCGGGGTGTGTGTGGATCTCGCCGACCGTCGTCGCACGGAGGGGATAACCGACACCGACACCGACTAGGGCGCGGCACCGCCGCCTCTTATACGGTTGGCCGGTGAGTGAAGCGAACGATCGCGCCGTCGAGACCGTCGACGAGGACCCGCACGAGGGTGGTTTCCGGGCTCATGCGGCCATCACCACCGACCGCGGCGGACCCCGCTACGGCGAGTTCAGTGAGCAGGTCCGCCTGCTGATGGACAACGCCCGCTACGCCTGCCCCGACGACGAGCTAGTCGACGAACTCATCGAATCATTGAAAGCGCTCAACGACCGGCTCGCCGATTCCCGGATCGACGAGTGGCACTCGCCGGCGGGGACCCGCATCGACCTCCCGTCGCGCGGCAACATCACCCTGCCGCCGTATGTGGTCACCGAGGTGAACGACAACGGGGTCGTCGCCGAACTGACGTTCCGCGATTTCCACCTCGGCGGGAACAACGCCGCGCACGGCGGTCATGTCGCGGTCGCCTTCGACGACGTGGGCGGCTTCGCGTCGGCGGTCGCGATCCAGCATGTCAGCCGGACCGCGTACCTGACCGTGCAATACCGGTCGATCACACCGCTGAACACGCCGCTGCGAATCCACGCCTGGGCGGACCGGATCGAGGGGCGCAAGGTCTTCATCAAGGGCACCCTGTACGACGGCGACCGCCTCTGTGCGGAGATGGATGCCCTGTTCATCAAGCTCAACCCCGGTCAGGCCTGACCAGCACTCGTCGGCGGGCGCACGGGTAGCCGACGGCTCACCTCCACCGGCGCATCCGTGCGCGACAGGCGCAGCACGATGGTCGGCGCCTCGCCGGCATCGAGGGGCCACGTCTCGAGCATCTCGTCGCGCAGGGCGGCCAGTTCGTCGCCGTGATTGCTCGACAGCGTTCGCGCGGTCGCGTCGTCCCCGGCGTAGAGGAACGTCGGTGTCATGGGGTGAACCGCGAAGCCGAGACGCTCGGCGGCCACCCACAGCTGCTGCGCGACGATCCCACCGCGGAGGTAATCGGCGGGGGTCGTGCCCTGCTGCACCAAGACCAGGATCGCCGACGACGAGGCGGCCCGGGCGCCGGCATCGGCACCGAGCGCGGCACCGCCACCCCATTCGTCGAGCAACGCCATGACATCGGCACGCCGCAACACGTCGAGCATCCCCGCCATTGCCGGCGGTAGGTCGAGCGAGGCGACGTCGATGCCCTCGGCGGCGGCCGGATCGGTGGTGAGCTCGGCGAACATCTCCCGGTGCAGTTCGGGCGTCAGGAACCGGGCGCGATCCGATCGGGCGATGATCGAGGCATATCGGTCGATGTCCGCGCGGTCGTCGAGCGCCACCAACCGGGTCCGATCACTCGTGGCGGCATCGTGCAGTCGGACGAGATCGGAGGCCGACAGCGGTGATCCGTCCCCGACTCCACGTCGCGTGCCGCGGGCGAGCAACGCGTCGAGTTCGGTCTCCGCGTCCGCAGAGCGCGACCCGGTGTCGATGCCCTTGAGGCGTGCCCGGCCGGCCAGCGTGTCGGCCGCGTCGACGATCTCGATGTCGTCGAGCACCCCGCGCGCGACGGCCGCGACCTGCGCGTTGTACAGGGCGGCGCCGACCGCCACCGCAGATGCCCGGTGCTCGACGTCGAGGGTCGAGGTGCGGGTGCGGTCCAGGACGATCGTGACGGCGTCGTCGTCGGCAATGATCTGCCAGGGCTGCTGGTTCCCGGCGGACGGCGCCCGGCTCGCGGCGTACACGACGAGTTCGCGATCGGTCATCGCCTCGACGGCGGGCTGCACCTGCGGACGGATCGGTTCGGCGTCGGCCGGTGGTTGTGCTACGGGTATGGAGCCATGGGTGTCGATCGGGTCCTCGAGGCCGTCCAGCCACGCGTCCCGGTCGAATCGGACGCGCCCGGACGACAGGGACTTGCCCTGGACGAGGCGGCGGACGGCCGCGGCCACCGTGGCGCCGCCCAGGAGGACGTCGCCGCCGAGCTGCGGCCAGGCGGTGACCGTGTGCCCGAGCTCGATGGCCGACGCCGCCATCGGCGCGGTCACCTTCGTCGGCTCGAGTACCCGGACGGCGAGCGGGGTAAGCGACGCGCGGTCGAGTCCGACGAGATCTTCGATCCGCAGGTCGCCGGCCAGGCCGTGGAAAAGAGGCCGATCCGGTTCGAGGTCGAATCTCTCGACATCGAGGGTTCCGCCGTCGCTCGTCTCCATGAGGACCGGAATTCCTCGCTCGCGACATTTCTGGCGCACGAGGACCTTTACATCGAAAGAATCACATTCTTCGACGACGAGATCCAGGCCGTCGAGGAATTCATCGATGTTCTCGATTGTTATGCCGTCCACATGTACGACGGTGGTGAGATAGGGGTCGATCTCGGAAATGCGTCGAGCGGCGATCACGGCCTTGTTGTCGTGAATATCCATGAGGGTCGCCGGAATTCGATTCATATTCGTGAGTTCGAGATCGTCGAAATCGGCAAGGCGTAATTCGCCGGTAAGGCCTTCGAGTGCGAGCGTGAGTGATATCGCGTGTCCCACACTCAAACCGACGACACCGATCCGGAGCTCGCCCGCAGCGTCTTGCTGCGACGCGGTCAGTTTGTGCCGGTTGCGGTCGAGCCGGAGGCGTCGGAACGTGCTCGGACCGGGGATCTTGACGAGGGCGTTACGCCAGGGAAAGTGCGCGTAACGAGGTGTCTCGTCCCGGAGAGCGGGCTCGGCGGGCGGGAGGAGTTCATCGAGCGCGCGGGCGGCGCCGGCCGTGATGTCGGACACAGTGAGGGACGGCTCCGCGGTCAACGCGGCGGGTAGTTCGTCCGGGAAGTAGAGGGTGGCGGCGGCATCCGGCGGCGTGTGCATAAGCCCATGGTGTCGCACGGGATTGCACGACGCCAACCGTCAAAGCGACGGTCGGGCACAAAGAACTGCGCTTGTGGGAGTGCATAAATGTGGCCTTGTGGCAGCATTACACGCGGGGTCGGGGGAGATCTCGTTCTCTAAATTTACTAATTCCTGGAAGGCAATACTGCGATGAATAAGATGTCAGTCACCAATGATCAGGTTCGCACCGGGATGTTGCGATCGATCGCACCCGAAACCGGGGCGGAGTACTCGGTGGTCGTGGCGAGCCCGCGGTCGGAGCCCGAACTGTGGCGTGAGTACCTCGCCGGCGCGGACGCGTCGTACCACCGCCACGGGTGCGCGGCCGCACTCGAGTACGACGAGGTCGCCGGCGGCGAGGGCACCTCGATGTTCTTCGCGGTGCTCGACAGCGAGGGCAAGGTTGTCGGCGGACTACGGGTCCAACCCCGGTTGGAGGCGGCTGCGCAGTCGCACGCGCTGGTCGAATGGGCGGGTCAGCCCGGTCAGGTGCAGCTCGTCAACGCCATCGAAGAACGCCTGCACGACGGCATCGTCGAGGTCAAGACGGCCTGGGTGGACGAGCAATCGGCGATCGCGGGGTCGGTGGCCGGTCAGTTGTCGCGGTTGGGGCTGGTCATCATGGAGATGTCCGGGGTCGAGGCCATGATGGCGACCGCGGCCGACCACGTTCTGCGCCGTTGGCAGTCCGGTGGTGGACGCCTCGACGAGTCGGTGTCCGCGACGCCGTTCCCCGACGACCGGTACCGCACCCGGCTCATGTGGTGGGACCGCGCCCGGCTCGACACCCTCACCAGCCCGGAGACCTGGCGTCGGATGCGCCGGGAGGCCGACGCACTCCAGGCCGCGACGACTCAGCGCCCGCTGGTCCGGCTGTCGATGTCGACGAAGTCGGCCGGGCGTCGGTAGAAGACCTCGTACAGGCTCGCCGACGGCGGAGACACCGTCCGCTCGGCGTCGGCGGCATGTGCGCTCGGCGCGCCGTCGTTCCAGGTCACTGCGTCGATGGATTTGATGACCGTGGTGTCCCGGCCGTTCTCCTTGGCCTGATACACGCAGGCGTCGGCCTGGCCCAGGAGGTTGCCGATCACGTCGTCGGTCGAATAGGCGGTGTCGAAACGGCCGGAGACCAGCGGGTCGCCGGCGACGCGCAGCGGCGCGCAGACGCCGCCGACGCTGATGGTGACCGGCGCTGCCGCGGCGACGGCGGCCCGTAGGCGTTCGGCGCTGAGCCACAGTTCGTCCGCGTCGTGGACGACGTGGAACATGAGGAACTCCTCGCCGCCGTAGCGGCACACCTCCGAACCCACGGGGGCGTGCTCGCGGATCGCGGCCGATGCCGCCAGCAGCACGCCGTCACCGGCGAGGTGGCCGTACTGGTCGTTGATCTTCTTGAAATGGTCGACGTCGAGCAGCAGGATGCCGATCCAACCGGTGGACGACCGTGCGGCCGAGAGGAGCTGCGATGCGCGGATCAGGAAGCCGCGCCGGTTCAGCAGGCCGGTCAGCGGGTCGATCCCGACCAGGCGGGTCTGCTGATCGAGCACGGCCTCCATCGACTTGCGCAACGCGACGACCAGGAAGACCGGCACCACGATCAGGCCGAGCATCGCGCCGAAGCTGATCAGGTACTCCGGCAGCGAGGGCGTCGTCACCGCGAGGACGGTTGCCGCACAGACGACCGCCAGCGCCAGATGGGACAGGATGAGTCGGGTGGTCGCCGAGATCGCGCCGATCGCCGGGATGACCGCGACGATGGCGAGGACGAGCGTCGACGATCGTGGCGAGGCCAGGATCATCGAGGTGCCGCAGATGCCCACGATCCCCAACCCGCCCAGGAACGCGAACTCGAGGTCGGTCAGCCGGGCGCGGATGGCCGTCACCGCGAAGACGACCGCGATGAACGACCAGATGGTGAGCAGGATGGGCATGCCGCCCGGGTACAGCGTCTCGGGCGCGAGCACGCTGATGACCGGCAGCGGGATGACACCGCCGGTGCTGATCAGTGTCGCCATCGACCGGGCGTCGTAGCGCCGGAGCACCCTCCTGATCAACGACATCTACCACGACCGCTTTCCGTCGGCGGCTGTGGGGACAGCCGCTTGTTCGCCGAGATTCGCATTAATGCCACTGCGACTGCATTGGCGGAAACCGCGTAATCTTTCGTGTCCTACGCATAGGCAATGAAAGCACCTTACCAGCAGTTTTGCCGCACCTCGCGGAATCGTTAGCAGCGCTGCCGAGAATAGTGGCGAATCGCCGGCCGCGTCGGTCTCAGATTTTGTGAACATCTGTCAAAAGAAATCGATGTCTCGACCCGGGCCCACGAAAATTGCACACGGTTTCGTCGAACCGTCGCGGCGGGCATTTGTGAGAACGGTCATGACGGCCGGCCCTGGTCCGCCAGCGGTGGCGCCTCGTCCTTCTTCCCGGAAGCGGACCGGCTGAGTAGTATCTCCGCGATAGAGAACTGCGACGCTCCCGGCGTCGCCCTGGGGGGATCGGACCAGCGGATGACGTCGTGTTGACGTTCGGCACCTCGGTGATCGCGGTGTCGGTCGACCCGTACCACCGAGCCGTGGTCGCCTATGGCTACGAGACGTCGGCCGCGGCCGCCGAGCGCTTCATCGAACAGGTGCTGATGCCCATCAGTCCGCGGGCGCGTTTCCAGCGGCGATCGGACTTCTACTGGCTCATCCACCTTCCGTGGACCGGCGCCGGTGACGACGAGAGCGGACGCAACGCACTGATCGAGGCGGCCCGTACCAAACTCGGTGCGCACACCGTGAGCGACGGGGAACGCAGCTGGTTCCTCGACGTGTGCATGGGCGTCGCGGTCTGCGACGTGCACCTCGCCGCCGAGTCCGAGGACGATCTGGTCCGCCACGCCGACGCCGCTCTGTGCATCGCGCTGAGCAGCCGCACCGCCGTCGCATTCGCTTCGCCGACGATGCAGCGCCACATCCGGGCGGAGGTCGACCTCGCGGGGTGGCTCACCAGATCGGTCGAGCGTGACTTCTCCGTCTTCTATCAGCCGATCGTCGCGGTACCCGACCGGCGGGTCGTCGGTTACGAGTCGCTGCTCCGGTGGCACACCGAGTCCGGGGTGCTGGCCCCGGACGCGTTCCTGTCTGTGGCCGAGGGGATCTCGCTGCTCGCCCCCATCGGACGGCATGCCATCGGCGAGGCCATCCGGGACCTGTCGGGGGCGATCACCCGGAACGTCGGGGCGAGCACGTTCGTCTCCCTCAACCTGTCCGGGCAGCAGTTGTGGGACGACGGGCTCGTCTCGTACGTCCACGGCCTGATCGACGGTCACGGTGTCGAGCCGTCGAGGGTCTGGGTCGAGGTGCGGGAGGACCAGGCGATCCGGGTCGACACCTCCGCGTCGCGAGCGATCAACGCGCTCCACGACCTCGGGTGCACGATCTGCATCGACGACCTCGGGGCCGGCTTCTCGGCCCTGCGCTACGTCCGCGATCTCCCGGTCGACGTCCTGAAGGTCGATCGGACGCTCATCGCGCAACTGGCCGACAGCTCGCCCGACCGCGCCGTGGTCCGCGCGATCGGTGAGATGGCCGCCGCCACCGGGGTGAAGATGGTCGCCGAGGGTATCGAATCCGAGGCGGTGCTCCCGATGCTCGAGGAGTTCGGGTTCGACTACGCCCAGGGCTTCCTGTTCGGCCGCCCGGCGCCGCTGGTCGAACTGTTCGGGTCTGACCGGTAGCGAAGGCTAGGTGCCCGATTTCGTTGTGGCGCAGCGTATTGCTCCCTGGGGTGCGAAGCGTGGCCGATCCTGCTCCCTGAGGTGCGAGCGAAGCGAGCCTCGAAGGGCGTGGTGAACATTTCTTGCCAGGCCCTTCGAGGCTCGTCGCTATCGCTCCTCGCACCTCAGGGAGCGAAACGCTGTCGCTATCGCTCCTCGCACCTCAGGGAGCGAAAGGCTGTCGCTATCGCTCCTCGCACCTCAGGGATCAGGGATTACAGCTCCTCCGAATGGGAGAGAGGTTGTGCTGCAGCGGCTCATGTGACCGTACTGGTCTCGATCGCCTGTGGTCGGCCGGCCGACTCCACCTCGATCCGCCGCGGCTTGGCCTTCTCGGCGACCGGGATGGTCACGGTGAGAACGCCGTTGTCGTAGCGCGCAGAGATGGCCGCGCTGTCGATGGCGTCGCCGAGAGTCAGTTGGCGGCGGTAGGTTCCGGAGAATCGTTCGCTCGTCAGCCACTGCACGCCCTCGTCGGACGGCGTGCTCCGCTGGGCGGAGAGGGTGAGGACCCCGTTGTCGACGCTGACGTCGATGGAACCGGGATCGGCGCCGGGCAGATCGGCGATGAGCAGGTAGTGGTCCTCGACCTTGTACAGGTCCAGGGGCATGAAGCGGGGAGTGCGGGCAGTTCCGGCCGCTGAACCGGTCATCATGCCTCGGGTCCAGGCATCCATGTCGGAAAAGGGATCGAAACGAAGCACAGCAGTTCACCTCCTGATTCTCAAGGCTGCTCGCCACCCGTTAGACGAGCAGTTCATCGCTGTACTGCCAACGAAGATAGCACCGGATCCGGCACTCGTCTAGCACTCTGGAGGTGAGAGTGCCAGATTTTTCCGGGGCCCGAAGACGACGCCGCCCGACCGCGAGTTCGACTGTGCCGGAGTGGGTCCGGTCTGCGCCGGCGTGGCTGCCGGAGGGTCGAACGACGCGATCGGGCGGGGTCGGGTCAGGTCAGTCGGTGAGCTCGGTGGCGTCGATGCTGAACCCGGCGTTGCGGAGACGGTCGATGAGAGCGTCGCCCATCGCCACGGCAGTCGTCAGCACTCCGGCCCGCTTGGGCAGGTGGTCGCGGTCGAGGGCCAGTGCCAGCGCGCTCTCGGCGAGCATCACTGCGGTGGCCTTGTAACCGGGATCGCCCTGGGCGCGCATCCGGGCCTTGTAGCGTCGTCCGGTGGTGGTCCGCGTGAACGTGTCGACCACGAAATAACCGTTCTCGCGGGCCTTTTCGCTGGGTCCGTCACCGGGCTTCGGCAACACGCGGTCGAGGACACGTCGCGTGGGGCCGAAACTCATCGCTCCCATGAACGCGCCGGTACCGACCGCGACGGCGCCGGCGATCAGGGTCGACACCGCGGGGACGCCGCCGACGCTCATCGTCTCAGCGTAGTGGAAGTCCTTGCCGTAAGCGTTGTCCAGCAACGCATTCGAGCGCCGCACGATCCGGGTGTTGTGGGCGGCCATGAAGAAGGGCGCGAGGGTGCCGCGCAGCGACGGATCGACCTTCTTGGCGTTGATGATGGACAGGTCGCTCGGTTCATCGGACAAGCTGACCCGTGGGACCTCGCCGGGGCCGCCCGAGAGGGCCTGCGGGTTGAGCATGAGCCGCCGGGACTGGGCGTTGCGGGCCTCCTCGGCGATGACCCGCATCGAGTCGATCGTTCCGCCGGAGATCCCGCCGCGGAACGACGCGACGACGAGGGTCGTGTCGGTCATCTCGCCGGCGGCGTCGTCGGAGACCTTTCGATGCAGCGCGTAGGTGGTGATGTCGGAGGGCACGGAGTCGAAGCCGCAGGAGGGCACGATGCGTGCCCCCGAGGCGGCGGCGACGTCGTGGACCTTGTCGATCGCGTATCGCACGAACGGCACCTCGCCGGTGAGGTCGACGTAGTCGGTGCCGGCGGTGGCCGCCGCCACGATGAGGGCCTCGCCGTACTTGAGGTAGGGGCCGACGGTGGTGCAGACGACCTGGGTGCGCGCGACCATCGCGTCGAGCGCCGCGGGTGATTCCGCGTCGGCGATGATCAGCGGCCAGTCGTGTGCGCGCAACGGCAGCCGCTTGCGGGCGTCGGTCAGCTTCGACTCGTTGCGGCCCGCCAGCGCGATCTTCGTACCGATCGGCGCGTGGTCGGCCAGATACCGTGCCGTGAGTTCGCCGACGAAGCCGCTGGCGCCGTAGACCACGACGTCGAATTCGCGGCCGTGGGAGGTGGATGATGTCGTGTCGGTGTTCGATTCCCCGCTCATCTTCCCGACCTTACGTGGGACCGGGGTCACACGTAACCGTCGAGTCGGGCGAGACGGTCACGACGCCCGCCGAGCGGCGAGGCGCGCGGCGAAGGGCGCCACGAACAGCATGAGCAGGACGCGCAGGATCTGGGCGGCCACGACGAACGCGACGTTCCCGCCCGCCCCGGTGGCCGCGGCGAGGACGGCGTAGATCCCGCCCGGAGTGGTCGCGAGATAGCAGTCGAACATCGACTCGCCGGTCCACGCGGACAGCACGACCCCCAGCAGGGCGCAGCCGGCGCCGATGACGAGGATCAACACCAGCGCCAGCGGCAGGACACGGCCGATCGCACGCAACCGCGGCATCGTGAATCCGAGGCCCGCCTGCCAGCCGATCACCGCGTAGGCGACCGCGAGCAGTGCGGGGGACACCTCGGCGGAACCGGCGATCCCGGTCAGTTCGGCCGCGGTGGCCAGCGCCAGCGGACCCAGCAGACCGGCTGCGGGCATGCGCAGCAACCGGCCGAGCGGAATCCCGACGCCCAGGCACACCGCCAGCAGTAGCAGTCCCCAGCCCTGATTCTGCAGCGTTTCCGCCGACCAGGCGTCGGATCCCGGTGCGACGGCTCCGTTTTCGGCACCGAACACGAGCGAGGCGACCACCGGGATGGTGACGGTGACCAGCGCGACGCGCAGGTACTGGATGACCGCAACCATCCGTTCGTCGCCGCCGAACTCGCGGGTCAGCGCCACCAGCCCGGACGCGCCGCCCGCGACGAGCGCGAGCGAGCCGGTCAGGGAGTCGACGTCTCGGTGCAGCCCGAGCAGGGCGCCGCAGGCGATCGAGATGACCAGTGTCCCCAGGCCGATGACGAGCACCGGGAACCACGACGACCCGAGTCCGCCGACGGTCTCGGGCTCGGCCATTGTGCCGATGAAGACGCCGAGGACACCCTGCGACGCCACGAACGCCCATCGCGGGACGATCGGGTCGTCGGATTCGTCGGCGTCGGTGTTCGTCCGGCCGGGCGCGCGGCCGGCGATCGCGAGAGCACCCGCGACCACGAGCCCCGCGAACAGGGCGGCGGCGTCGACCTCGAGGAGCTCCAGAACGAGCGTCGCGACCGCGGTGAGGAGAATCAGCACTGTCCAGCGACGCACTGGCTCCACAGTAGGCCCGCCGCCGGGAGCGGAGCGAGCGGGACCTCAGACCGGCCGGGCGGTCCCGACGGTCAGCGCGCCGAACGGCTTCGGTACGCCGGGCTGATAGAACGCATCGACCGGCCCGAGTGCGAAGCCGGCGGCGGTGAGCTCGGCGCGTACGTCGCGGGTGAGATGGCAGCCGCCTGCGACGCGTTTCTGGATCGGTTCGAGTCGGCGCTGCCACCGCCGGACGCGGGCGTCGGGGGCGGAACCGTGTTCGAGGAATCCGAGTTGTCCGTCCGGACGCAGCACGCGGCGGAGTTCGGCGAGCGCCGCCTGGTGGTCGGGGATGGTGCACAGGGTGAAGGTGGTGAGCGCGGCGTCGAACGAGTCGTCGTCGAACGGCAGTCGTTGGCCGTCGAGTCCGGCGCGTTCGATGGGCACGGGGGAGGTGGCGACGCGGTCGGCGGCCATCGACCATCCGACGGTCGACGGCTCGACGGCCGCGACCTCGGTGAGCCCGGCCGGGTAGACGCCGACGTTGAGGCCCGAGCCGAAGCCGATCTCGATCATCCGGCCGGACAACGACGCGCAGGCCCGCGCCCGCAGCGGGGTCAACGCCGCCATTCCGCAGGTGCGCTCGATGAGGTGCGGCAGGACTCGATCGTCGTAAAAGCCCACGTGACGAGGGTAACGCCGCTCCCCGCCGCGATGTGGGGACTCGGGAGAGCACTAGGCTTGTGGGATGAACCGACCGGCCCAGAACGCCCCCGGGCCCAACCCGTCCACACTGCAGGCCCGGGTCATCGTCGACGAGATGATCCGCGGCGGTGTCCGCGAGGCCGTGCTGTGTCCGGGGTCGCGCAACGCGCCGCTCGCCTTCGCCCTCCACGCCGCCGACGCCGCCGGGCGATTGCGTCTGCACGTGCGGATCGACGAGCGATCGGCGGGTTATCTGGCTCTGGGGCTCGCGGTGTCGTCGGGGCAGCCCGTGCCCATCGTGATGACCAGCGGCACCGCCGTGGCGAACATGGGACCGGCGGTCTTCGAGGCCAACTATGCGCGGGTGCCCCTGGTCGTCGTCAGCGCCAACCGGCCGTACGAGCTGCTCGGTTCCGGCGCCAACCAGACCGTCGAACAGTTCGGCATCTTCGGGACCCAGGTGCGCGCGGCGATCAGTCTCGGCCTCGCCGAACAGGATCTCGACACCAACAGCCAGTGGCGCTCGGCGGTCGGTCGCGTGCTCGCCGCCGCCCGGGGCGCGCGTACCGGCAACGCCGGACCCGTTCAGTTCGACATCCCGCTGCGCGAACCGCTGGTCCCCGACCCGGACGAACTGGCCGGCCCCGACCCGTCGACCGACCTCGGCTCCTTCTCCGGCCGGCCCGGCGGACTGCCCTGGACGCAGGCGCCCGTCGGCAAGCTCGACGTCCCGCTGCCGATCGACCTGTCGCTGGACACCGTGGTCGTGTCGGGGCACGGGTCGGGTGTCCATCCGGGCCTCGCTGGGATCCCCACGGTCGCCGAACCGACGGCACCGCGGCCGGTGACGCCGCTGCATCCGCTGGGCCTGAACTCCGTCCGGCCCCAGCAGGCGATCATCTGCGGTCGGCCGACGCTGCACCGCGGGGTGTCCCGCCTGCTCGCCGACCCCGAGGTCCGCGTCTACGCGCTGACCACCGGTCCGCGCTGGCCCGACGTCTCCGGCAACGTCTACGCGACCGGCACCCGGATCGAGGTCGTCGGCGAGCCGCGCGAGGACTGGCTCAAGGAGTGCGCGGCGGTACAGGAGCGGGCGGCCTTCGCCGTCACCGCCGAACTCGACGAGCCGGGCCCGGCCACCGGGCTCCACGTCGCACGGGCGGTCAGCGACGCCATGGCCGCCGGCGACCAACTCGTCGTCGGCGCCAGCAACCCCATCCGGGACATCGCCCTGGCCGGCCGGATCACCGACGGGGTGCGGGTCCTCTCGAACCGCGGGGTCGCGGGTATCGACGGGACCAATTCGACGGCGATCGGTGCCGCCATGGCACGTGACCGGGATCAGGCCGGCGCGCGGACCATCGCCCTGATGGGCGACCTGACCTTCGTGCACGACGCGACCGGTCTGGTCATCGGCCCGGGCGAGCCGCGCCCGTCGTCGCTGCGGATCGTGGTCGCCAACGACGACGGCGGCGGGATCTTCGGTCTGCTCGAACAGGGCGACCCGCGCTACAACACCGGGCTGTACGCCGGGGCCTACGAGCGGGTCTTCGGGACCCCGCATCGGACCGACATCGCGTCGATGTGCGCGGGTTTCCACATCCCGCATCGTCGGGTCGGGGTCGGTGAGCTCGGCGCGGTGCTCGCCGAGGATCCTGCTCCCGGCGGGATCGAGGTCGTCGAGGTCGCCACCGACCGCGAACGGCTGCGATCCGTGCACGCGGCGATCGCAGCGCGACTGCGGTAGGGCTGTCGGTGCGTCCCGGCGGTGCGCGACCGGTCGGTCCGGACGCCGGGGGATCGGTGCCCGCTAGTCTGAACGGCATGAATCCGGTGATCCAGCGACGCGTGCAGCTCGGCCTGCTCGTCGTCGGCGTGACGATCACCTTCATGGCGATGACGCTCATCGCCGGTTGTTTCAAGAACGACGCGACGATCGAGGCCAGCAAGGCGACCGTGATGGCCGAGGTCGTGTCCGTGGACAGCCTGCACGCCGCGGTGAATTTCCAGACACCCGACGGCTCGTTCCACAGTCCCCGCTTCGGGCTGCTGTATCCGACCGAGCTGAGCGAGGGACAGCGCATCAGCGTCGACTATGCGGTCTACAACCCGGATCTCGCCCGCCCGACCGGTCGCACCGCGGTGCTGTCCATCATCCCCGCCCTGTCGGTGATGGTCGGAGCGTGGCTCGTCATCGGCCTGCTGATGGTCGGGGTCGCGGAGTCCAGTCGCCGCTGGGCCCGTCGCGGCACCGCCGACGGTGCTGTCGCCGACGATGCTGTCGCCGAGGACGCCGACAGCGACGCGGCA
The DNA here is from genome assembly GCF_016924115.1 of Gordonia sp. BP-119. NCBI lineage: Bacteria > Bacillati > Actinomycetota > Actinomycetes > Mycobacteriales > Gordoniaceae > Gordonia > Gordonia sp. BP-119. The sequence goes on along the minus strand of NZ_JAFFZF010000011.1, from coordinate 48,527 downwards.
GACCGGGACCCGGCCGCGGCCGACCGGGACGAGACGGTCAGCCCGGGATCACCCTGAGGTCTCCGCCGGCGACGACGATCGCCTCGGCGTCGGTCAGGAAGTGCAGCCGGTGCTCGGCGCCGAACCGTTGCCTCGTCGCCTCGATCGGTCCGCGACCCCCGACGGTGCCCTCCGCGTGCGGGATCACCGTGGTGTCGATCAGTCCGAGGCCCGCGGTCGAGGTCAGGGGTGCGGCCTCGGCGGGATCGTCGAGCAACGACAGGGGAGCGATGTCGGGGCCGACGACCGCGGCGCCCGCGCTGACCCCGATGTAGGGGAGGCCGGCGCGGACCGCGTCGACGAGGGTGCGGTCGGCACCCGCCAGCCGCAGCGCCCCGAGCAGATGGAAGGTGTTGCCGCCGGCGACGAACACCGCGTCGACCCCGGCGAGCTCCCGGGCGAAGACGGCTGACCCGGTCAGTTCCGGATCGAGGTCGGTCACCTCGAAACCCTGCTGCCGAAGGGTGTCCCGCTCGAGGTCGAGCCACGCGTGGTCGGTGTAGATCGACGACGCGGTGGGGACGTAACCGATGCGGCAGCCCGGCCCGGTCAACGGGGTGAGGAACTGCGGGACGGGGGTGAGCCAGCGGCTCAGCAGCAGGAGGTGCGTGTCGACCACGCCTCCACTGTGCCCGGTCGGAGGGCAACGCACCGTTCATCCTGAATTGGGTGGGCCGACACGTGCGCCGTGTGGTCCGGTCAATTCTGCGGGGGACGATCGCGAGCATGCGCGTCGCGATCGTCGCCGAGAGCTTCCTGCCCCAGATGAACGGGGTGGTCAATTCCGTCCTCCGGGTTGTCGACCATCTCGAGTCCACCGGCCACACCGTGGTCGTCATCGCACCCGACACCCCGCGTGGCGTGCCGGGCGGGCCGCGGATGGTCGGCCGCCGGACCCCGGTGCACCTGCTGCCCGCGGTGCAGGTGCCGCGGGTGACCTCGCTCCCGGTGGGAGTGCCGTCGCCGCTGCTGTACCGCACCTTGCGCGACTTCGAACCGGATGTCGTCCACCTGGCATCACCGTTCGTGGTGGGTGCCGCGGGCGCCGTCGCCGCCCGGGCGCTCGGCGTGCCCGTGGTGGCCGTGTTCCAGACCGATGTCGCGGGGTTCGCGGCGGCCTACCGGCTGGGCGCGGTGGAGAAGCTGGCCTGGCGCTACACACGCCGGCTGCACGAGATGTGCGACCTCACCCTCGCGCCGTCGACCGCGACGCTGGAGGTCCTCGCCGCCCACGGCATACCGCGACTCGCGCGCTGGGGTCGCGGCGTCGACGTCGGACTCTTCTCGCCGGACAAGCGCGACCCGTCGCTGCGCGCCGACTGGCTGGGTGCCGCCCGCGACGCACTGGTGGTCGGGTTCGTGGGTCGGCTCGCGCCGGAGAAGCACGTCGAGCGCCTGGCCGGACTGTCGGGGAACCCGCGCGTGCAACTGGTGATCGTCGGGGACGGCCCCGAGCGGGACCGGCTCCAGCGCGCGATGCCGGATGCGGTGTTCACCGGTGAACTGCGCGGGGAGGCGCTGGCCCGCGCGTACGCGAGCTTCGACGTCTTCGTGCACGCCGGCGAACACGAGACGTTCTGTCAGGCCATCCAGGAGGCGATGGCCAGCGGTCTGCCCGTGATCGGTCCCGACGCGGGCGGCCCCCGCGACCTGGTGTCGGCGTTCCGGACCGGATATCTGCTGGAGGTCGGACGCTTCGCCGAGGAGCTGCCCGCGATCGTCGAATCCCTGCACGACGAGTCGGTCCGGGCGGCGTTCGGCCGAGCCGCGGTACAGGCCGTGCGTGCGCGCACCTGGCCGTCGGTGTGCGCGGAGCTCGTCGGCCACTACGCGCGCGTGACGGGCCGCGGAGTCGTCACCGAGGTGGGGCGGCCCGCCTGAGGTGGCGGCCGACCGCCCGGCGAGGCGACGCACCTCACGGCGGTCCTGGCCCGAACGACCGGTAGCGTGATCGGCATGTCATCGACGGGTGCGACACCACCGGAACGAGCGGGTCTGGGCCGGAGTGTGGGCCGGGCAAGTCTGGAGAAGGACCCGGCCGAGGTCGCGGCCATGTTCGACGGCGTCGCACGCCGCTACGACCTCACCAACACGGTCCTGTCGTTCGGCCGGGATCGCGGCTGGCGCAAGAAGACCCGAAGGGCACTCGACCTGCGCCCGGGCGACGTCGTCCTCGACCTCGCGGCGGGCACCGCGGTGTCGACCGTCGAACTCGCCTCCTCGGGGGCGCACTGCATCGCCGCGGACTTCTCGCTCGGCATGCTCAAGGCCGGTGCGCATCGGGACGTGCCGAAGGTCGCCGCCGACGCTCTGTCGCTCCCGTTCGCCGACGATTCGTTCGACGCCGCCACCATCTCCTTCGGCCTGCGCAACGTCAACGACGTCCCGACGGCGCTCGCCGAGCTCCGTCGGGTACTCAAACCCGGCGGACGACTGGTGATCTGCGAGTTCTCCACGCCGACGCTGAAGCCGTTCCGCACGGTGTACATGGAGTACCTGATGAAGGCGCTGCCCGCGGTCGCGACCAAGGTGTCGAGCAGCCCGGCCGCGTATGTCTATCTCGCCGAGTCGATCCGGGCGTGGCCGGACCAGTTCGCGCTGGGCGACCTCATCCGCGACGCCGGGTTCACCGGGGTGCGGTGGGAGAACATGACCGGTGGGATCGCCGCGATCCACTCGGCGCGGGCCTAGTGGTTCGCGGCCCGCGGGGTCTCGTCGTGCGACACCGGGCACCCGGGCGCGAAGGTGCCGAGGTCGTCGATGCGGAAACCGCCGGGGTAGCTGCGAACCTGCTTCGTCTGGCGACCGAAGAGCGGTTCGGTGCGGGGTGACGCGAAGAGGCGGATCGCGAGACCGCGAGCCTTGAGCCCGCCGCGCACCAGGACCCGTTCGACCGCGGTCGGTTTCGGATATCCGAACGCGCCGAGGAGCCGATCGTCCATGAGCGCGAACGACATCCGACGCACCACCGCCCGCGGCAGCAGCTTGTACGGCATGAACGTGCCGAGCAGGTCGAGGGTGGCGTCGGCGACGGCCAGGGAGTCGGGACTGAAGGCGAAGTGGGCGGTCTCGTACTCGTCGTAGAACGTCTTGAAGTCGTCGTAGGTCTCGGGGATGTCCTTGATGCCCATCAACTGGCCGAGCCGGCGGTAGTAGTTGGTGAGGCCGAGGATCTCGTGGTTGGTCAGTGAGCGCCACTCATAGGAGTTGACCCACTCGACCGGGCAGACGACGAAAGTGGCCAGCACGTAGAGGAAGTCGCTGTTGGGGATGTCGTACATGCCGTGCATCTGGTTGATGCGCCGGATGCCGGCCCGTCCGGCCGGGCTGTCGACCCCGTGCTCGATCGGGGCGTCGAGCAGCAGGACCGTGTCGTCGTAGCGCTTCTGCGTCGACTCGGTGAACTGGCTGGTCTTGTACAGGAGGTCGCCGATCGACGGCACCGCGTAGGTGCGGAACAGGGCGAAGCTCAACGCCTGTGTGATGCCCCACGGGAATTCCTGCGTGCCCAGGGCGCGGGCAATCGCGGTCGGGTCACCGACGGCATCCATGCGGTCGATCTCGCCGCGCAGGTGGTAGCGCTGTGCCAGGCGGTTCTGGACGGCGTGCTTGGCTCGGGTGGCGAGAGTGGATGCGGCGGACATCTTCCATCTCCTGGGTCGACGGGTGGCCTGATTCTGTCACAGCTGTGGCCGCGGCCACACGTGTTGGAACACTACAGCCCGATCGTCTCAAAGCGCCACCGGGTTGGCGGCCCGGCGGCCCCTCTCACGAGAAGGGCGGGCGCGGGTCGACCTGCCGGGAGACCCGCCCGGCGGTGCGCCAGGCCCGGGCCACGAGGTCGGCATCCTCGGCGGTGATCAGGTTGCCCATGACCCGCACCACCATGGACATCAGTTGCGGCGACCGGATGCCGGGCCGGCCCAGGGTGGGGACGGTCTTGGGCATGGTGAGCAGGCCGGCGAGACGGCGGGCGGCAGAGAACGCGAGCCCGTAGTGCTCCACCAGCACATCGCGCCACCGGTCGGTGTAGTCGTCCGTGCCGAGGAGTTCGACGGCGAGCCGGGCGGTCTCCAGGGCGTAGTCGATGCCCTCGCCGTTGAGCGGATTGACGCACGCGGCGGCGTCGCCGATCAGCATCCAGTTGCGCCCCGCGACACCGGACACCGCACCACCCATGGGCAGCAGGGCGGACGTGATCCGGACGGGTGGGCCGTCGAGAGCCCACTCGTCGCGCACCATCGCGGCGTAGTGCTCGAGGATCGGTCGAAGTGCCATGTGCGCCGGGCGTTTCGACGTCGCGAGCGCGCCCACGCCGACGTTGACCTGTCCGCCCCCGGCCGACCCGAGGGGGAAGACCCAGCCGTACCCGGGCAGCAGTGCGTCGTCGGGTCCCCGGAGTTCGAGGTGCGACCCCATCCAGTGCGAGTCGGCGCGTGCCGACGGTGCGTACGCCCGGGCGGCGACTCCGTAGGCGGTGTCCCGATGCCATTGCCGCCCCAGCGATTTGCCGATTCCCGAACGGACGCCGTCGGCGACGACGAGGTCGGTGACCCGCATCGTGTGTGTGCCCGCCGGCGTCGCGAAGGTCACCGCGCCCACCCGGTCACCGTCCATCTCGACGCCGATGGCCTTGGCGCCCTCGATCATTCGCGCTCCCACCGACACCGCATGCGTACGGATGGCGTCGTCGAACTCGGTGCGTGCCACCGCGCTGCCGTAGGCGGGGAACCGGCCGGAGGGCCACCGGACCTGCTGGCGTGCGCCCCAGCCGTTGAGCAGGAGTCCGTCGATGCGCGGACGATCGTCGAGGAGTGCGCCGAGCCCCAGCGCGTCGAGTTCGGCGACGGCCCGCGGCGTGAGGCCGTCGCCACACGTCTTGTCGCGCGGGAACACCGCGGCGTCGGCGAGGACCACGTCCCGGCCGGCGGCGACGGCATGGGCGGCCGCCGCCGATCCACCCGGTCCGGCACCGACGACGAGGACATCGGCGGAATCGGGGAAAGGAGGCGTCGTGTCCGTGCTCACCCGACCAGTATGTCCGGACCCCCGACGGGCTAGGCTCGCAGCAGGTGGGGTCTACGCGGCAGTCGCGTGTCCGCCGTCGAGTAGTTGCCGGATCAGACGAGATGGGGCCGCGTTTCCGTGAAGTCCACATTCGCCGGGGTTGACCTGGTGTCGGATGAGTTCGCCGATACGGTGCGCTCATCGCTGCAGCGGGTCGAGGATCTGTTGCTCGCCGAACTCTCGTCGGGTGACGAGGTCATGACCGAGGCGGCGACCCACCTCGCGAAGGCCGGTGGCAAACGGTTCCGGCCCATGTTCGCGATCCTGGCGGCCCGGTTCGGTCCGCGCCCGGATTCCGACGATGTCATCACCTCGGCGACGGTGGTGGAGATGATCCACCTCGCCACGCTCTATCACGACGACGTGATGGACGAGGCCGCGATGCGCCGCGGTGCGGCGAGTGCCAACGCGCGCTGGACGAACAGCGTGGCCATCCTGTCCGGTGACTTCCTGTTCGCGCGCGCCTCGCGACTCGTCTCGACGCTGGGCCCCGAGGCGGTGCGCATCATCGCCGAGACGTTCGCCGAACTCGTCACCGGCCAGATGCGGGAGACGGTCGGGGTCAAACCCGGCGCCGACCCCATCGAGCACTACCTGCAGGTCGTCTGGGAGAAGACCGGCTCGCTGATCGCCGCCGCCGCCCGCTTCGGCGCGATGGCCTCCGGGGCCGAGCCCGACGACATCGAGCGGCTCTCCCGCATCGGCGACATCGTGGGAGTCGCCTTCCAGGTGTCCGACGACATCATCGACATCAGCTCGGTGTCGGTGGAGTCGGGCAAGACCCCGGGTACCGACCTTCGCGAAGGCGTCCACACGCTGCCGGTCCTGTACGCGCTCACGGGCGACGACGCGACGTCGGCCCGGTTGCGCGAACTCCTGGTGGCCGCCGACGGCGCCGCCCGGCCGCTCACCGACGACGCCGAGGTCGCCGAGGCGATCGAACTGCTCGGTTCGTCGGCGGGTATGACCGCCGCCCGGGCGAAGTTGCAGGAGTTCGCCGACGAGGCGCACGCGATGCTGGCCGAACTCCCCGAGTCGCCGGCCCACCGTGCCCTGGCGTCGCTCGTGGACTACACGATCGAACGCGTGGGCTGAGGGGTCGACCGGCAGGATCTCTGCTCAGCCGGCTCAGCGACCGTCGCGGGCCATCTCCTGCAGGCGGCGGATGCGTTCCGCGGTCGGCGGGTGGGTGGCGAACATCTTGGCCATTCGGTCGGTCGTGCGGAACGGGCTCTCGATCATCATGTGCGACTGGGCCGCGATGTCGGGCTGCGGCGGCAGCGGCGCGGCCTGCACCCCGCCGGAGATCTTCGCCAGCGCTGATGCGAGTGCGAGCGGATCCCCGGTGAGTTCGGCCCCGGACTGGTCGGCCTGGAACTCGCGTGAGCGGGAGACGGCCAGCTTCACCAGGGTGGCCGCGATCGGTCCCAGCAGCGCGATGAGCAGCATCGCCAGCGGGTTCGGCGCGTTGTCCCGCCCGCCGAACGCGCCCATGAACATCGCGAAGTTGGCCAGGCCGCTGATCACCGCCGCCATCGCGCCGGCGATCGAGCTGATGAGGATGTCGCGGTTGTACACGTGGGACAGCTCGTGGCCCAGCACGGCGCGCAGCTCGCGCTCGTCGAGCAGGTGCAGGATGCCGGTGGTGCAACACACCGCGGCGTTCTTCGGGTTGCGGCCGGTCGCAAACGCGTTGGGCGACTCGGTGGGGGAGATGTAGAGGGCGGGCATCGGCTGGTGTGCCGTGGTCGCCAGCTCACGCACGATCCGGTACATGACCGGTGCCTGCAGTTCGGTGACCGGTTGCGCGTGCATCGCCTTCAGCGACATCTTGGCGCTGTTGAAGTAGACGTAGGCGTTCATGCCGACGGCGACGATCACCGATCCCCACAGGATCAGCGGGCTCTGGAACAGTGCGCCGATGCCGACGATGATCGCCGACATCAGACCCAGCAGAGCCGCCGTCTTCAATCCGTTGAAATGCATCGGGTCCTCGTCTGTCCGGCGCCGCGGGTCTCGGGCTCCGCGGGCGGCCCGGGCGAACCCGGTGCCGGCCGCGGAGTGCAGGCGCCTCATCCGGTCAAACGACGCAGCGCCCGTCTGGGTTTCCGACGGTCGGGGTTCGGTGCCGCCGACCCACCGACCGGGCGGGTCAGCGGTAGTTGACGAACTGCAGGGCGATACCGAAGTCCTCGCCCTTGAGCAGTGAGATGACGGCCTGCAGGTCGTCGCGCTTCTTGCTCGACACGCGCAGCTCGTCGCCCTGGATCTGCGCCTTGACGCCCTTCGGCCCCTCGTCGCGGATCTTCTTGGAGATCTTCTTGGCGTGCTCGGAGTCGATGCCCTGCACCAGCGAGCCGGTGATCTTGAAGGTCTTGCCCGAGCCGACGACCTCGCCGGCGTCGAAGGCCTTCAGCGAGATGTCGCGTCGGATCAGCTTCTCCTTGAACACCTCGAGGCCCGCCTGTGCGCGCTCCTCGGCGTCCGAGGTGATCACGATGTTCTCCTCGCCGGACCACTCGATGCCGGTGTTGGTGCCGCGGAAGTCGTACCGCTGCGACAACTCCTTGGCAGCCTGGTTCAGGGCGTTGTCGACCTCTTGCCGGTCGACCTTGCTCACCACGTCGAACGATGAATCAGCCATGTCCGACAGGGTATGTCATGGCGATCAGCGCAAGTGGGCGGCCGCGGGGGTCTACCGGGACGTCCGACGCTGTGCCTGCTCGGCGAGGGCACGACGTGACTCGTCGTGGAGCACCTCGAGCAGTTCTCGCTCGAGGGCGACGAACTCGGGAGCGGTGAGCCCCGCCGGATCGCGCGGGCGCGGGAGGTCGACACGCACCTCGTGGACCACGGTGGCCGGGCGGGCGGACAGCACGATCACGCGGTCCGAGAGGTGGACGGCCTCGCGGACGTCGTGGGTGATCATCAGCACCGTCCACCGATAGCGCTGCCACACCGACTGCAACCACGTCTGCATCTCGGTCCGGGTGAGTGAGTCGAGGGCGCCGAACGGCTCATCGAGCAGCACCAGGTCGCGATTCGAGACGACGGTGCGCAGGAGTGCGGCGCGCTGTCGCATCCCGCCGGACAGCTGGAACGGGCGGGCGTCTTCGAATCCGGCGAGTCCGAAGGCGGGGAAGAGGTCCGCGGCCCGGCGTCGGGCCTCCTTCGTCGGCACGCCCTGCACCTGGAGGCCGAGGATGGTGTTGTCCAGCACGGTGCGCCACGGGAACAGCAGGTCCTTCTGTGGCATGTACGCGCAGTGTCCGGCGACGGCGGGTTCGGAGCCGACGGACGCGCTGCCGGAATCGGGGACGTCGAGTCCGGCCAGCAGGCCGAAGACGGTGCTCTTGCCGCATCCGCTGGGCCCGATGACGGAGACGAACTCGCCGGGCTCGGCGGTGAACGACACCCCGTCGAGGACCTCCCGGCGAGGTTGTCCGCGTCCGGGTCGGGGAAAGGACTTGGTGAGCCGGTCGACGACAAGTCGGTGGTCCGGGACCAGCCGGTGGTCAGTCATGGTGGTTCCGGTCCTCGGCGCGGGCCCAGGGCGCGACGATCCGCTCGACGGCGAAGGTGAGCAGGTACAGCGTGACGCTCAGGAGCGCGGTCACCAGCACGGCCGCGAGCACCAGGTCCGTGCGGAACGAGTTCTTCTGCAGGCTCATGTAGATGCCGAGCCCCTGGGTGGCGCCGACGTACTCGGCGAACACGGCGCCCACCACCGCATAGGTGATGCCGATCCGCAACGCGGTGAAGAACCTCGGTAGCGCGGACGGGAGCCGCACGTAGCGGAAGACCTGGCGGCGGGTGGCCCCCATGCTGCGCATCAGCGCGCCGGCCTCGCGGTCGGTGGCGGCGAATCCCTCGATCAGGCCGATCGCCACCGGAAAGAACGTGACCAGGGCGATGACCAGCACCTTCGGGAGCAGGCCGAAGCCGAACCAGATGATCATCAGCGGTGCGATCGCGATGATCGGCAGGGTCTGGGAGGCGACGAACAACGGCACGAACGCCCGTCGCAGCGCCGGCGAGAAGTCGACGACGATGGCCAGCAGCCAGGCCAGGACCATTGAGACCGTGAACCCGATCAGGGTCACCTGCAGCGTCGCCGCGGCGTGCACCCCGATCTCCGCGCGGTGCGACCAACCCTGCGCGACGACGCGCGACGGCGACGGCAGCACCTGCGGCCGGATCCCGCTGACGTCGACGTAGACCTGCCAGACCGCCACCAGGACGACCACCGCGACGAGCGCGGGCGCGATGCGACGCAGGCCGGTGCTACCGAGGGGTGTCGAGGTAGTCATTGGTGAAGTACGTCGACCAGTCCGGCTCGGTCGTGAGCGGCGCCCCGTCCGGGCCGGTCAGCAGACCACTGCGGTACAGGAACCCGGAGTTCCCGGCCCACTGTTCGAGCGTCTGTCGCCCGACCCGGCCGTCGGCGTCCTTCATGTACTGACCGGCGAGCATGCGCTGGCTCTCGAACACCAACTGCTCGTCGTTGAACGCACCGGGGTTGGCGGCGAGGAGGTCGCGGGCCGCCGCGTCCGGGTCGTCGGCCGCTGCCTGGTAACCGCGCTGCAGCGCCGTCACGAAGGCCGCCGCGCGGTCCGGGTTGTCCGCCAGCCAGTCCTCGTTGGCGTCGACGACGATCGCGTATGCCTCCGGGAATCCGAAGTCGGTGTAGTGGAAGTACCTCATCGGGGTTCCGCGATGCTCGGCCTCGATGCCCTCCCACGCGAGATAGGAGACGGTGAAGTCGGCCTGACCGGAGTAGACCGCCTCGTATGCCGAGGTCCCGAGGGTCACCGAGGTGAACTCGCCGGTGCCGCCGTCGTTTCGGATCACCTGCTCGAGGGTCTTCTCCTCGCCCGGGTCGCCGAAACCGGCGTATGTCTTCCCGTCGAGGTCCTTCGGGCTCGTGATGTCGCGGCGATCGGCGCGGACACCGATGCCGGTGGCCCACTTCTGCAGCGGCGCGAACACGGAGATGGTGTGCGCGCCCGATGCCCGCGAGAAGGTCGACGAGTTGTGGGTGCTGATCCCGAACTCGGCGTTGCCCGCGTCCACGATGGTGTCCACGGCGGTGTTGTTGTACGGCAGGATCTCGACGTCGAGTCCGGCCTCCTCGAACCAGCCGCGCTGCTGCGCCACGAACAAGCCCGTGTGGTTGGTGTTCGGGGACCAGTCGAGCGCGAATCGGATGCTGCCGTCCGAACCGGCGCCCGAACCGCACGCGGTGATCGCCGACGACGCGACGACCGCGGCGGCGAGCACGGTGAGGAGGCGGCGCGCGCGGGCGCTCATGCGGCGGGCCACGGTTGCGGGTTCAGCGCGGTGTCCCAGAACAGAAGCTCGAACCGGGTGGCGACGGTGAACGCCGTGGCCATCGCGGCCCGCTCCCGCTCGCCGGCGTGCGCCGCGGCCTCGTCCACGAGTTCCCTTGCCCGCGAGGCGGATTCCTGGAATTCCGGGGCGTCGTAGGTGGTCACCCACTGCGCGTAGGGGTGGTTCGGGTCGGCGGCGAGCACCTGGGCGGCACTCGCGGCCAGGGCCCGGCCGACTTCCGCGTAGATCCAGAAGCAGGGCAGGGCCGCGGCCGCGCCGACCGCATACGACTCGGTCGCGGCGACGGCCGTCAGGTAGGACACGTACCCCAGGCACGCCGGCGACGGCTCGGGTTCGCCCTCACGCGGAGGCAGCTGGCCGCCGTTGAGCAGGTCGCCGTGGAGCGCCGACTCGACGGTGGCCGCGGTGGCCGACGAGTTCGCCCAGAACCCCGCGGTCTGCGGGTCGGGGGACTTCGACGCCAGGATCGCCAGCGCCTTCGCGTACCCGGCCAGGTACAGCGAGTCCTGCTCCATATAGGTGCGGAACACCTCGAGTGGCAGCGTCCCGTCGCCGAGCCGCCGCAGGAACTCGAGGTCGTCGATCGCCGTCCGCAACCCCTTCGTCTCCTCCCAGAGGTGGTCGGAGAATCGGCCGGAGACCGGCAAGTGCGCATGCACAGACATGACATCCCTTCGTCAGCATTACCTGGACAGGTTCTCGGGTCTCATCTCAGCCCCGCGTCGCGGAGCACCCCGTGTCAGAACGCAGCCACAGTAGCAGGAGTGGGGGTCGCAGTGGGACGCCTGTGCCACGACCATGTCCCGGCCTGTTGACCAGCCGGTTTGCGCGTTGATGCGGTGTTCGTTGTATTCTTCACGGCGTTGTTCGTACGGCCGTCACGGTGGCCGGAAGAGCGGCACGGCAGGTTGCCCGAGCGGCCAAAGGGAGCGGATTGTAAATCCGTCGCGCAAGCTACATAGGTTCGAATCCTATACCTGCCACAGCGTGGTCCAATCTCGCGAAACTGCTCTACAGACGGTCTCCGACCAGCGATTTGTCTAGCGCAGACGCGAGTGTGTAACCTCGTTAAGGCTCTCGGGCACAACCGCCCGGGGCACGCCCCCTTAGCTCAGTCGGCAGAGCGTTTCCATGGTAAGGAAAAGGTCGACGGTTCGATTCCGTCAGGGGGCTCGCTGGACGAGAAGTCCGCGGGGCGGTGTAGCTCAGCTGGTTAGAGCGCACGACTCATAATCGTGAGGTCGAGGGATCGAGTCCCTCCACCGCTACACATCGGGTCCGACCGGAACCGAGCGCAAGGGTCGCAAGCCCTGAGGGAACTTCCGAACCCGACCACGTACCACCCGAAAGAAGGCAATCAAGTGGCCTCCTCAACAGATGTTCGCCCCAAGATCACCTTGGCCTGCGAGGTGTGCAAGCACCGTAACTACATCACGAAGAAGAACCGCCGCAACGATCCCGATCGCCTCGAGATCAAGAAGTTCTGCCCGAACTGCGGCAAGCACCAGGGGCACAAGGAATCGCGCTGACGCCGTCGTCGGCCGTTTCGAAGTACCACCAGCAGCGGGCTGCCTCTCGATGAGGCAGCCCGTCTTGCTGTGTCGGCCGAAGGAGTAGAGCTCAATGTCACAGGTAAGCGGAGCCGAGATCCAGGATCGTCCGGACGAGGCGTCGAACGGTGGCGCGAAGCCGACCCCCGACGAGATCGCCGCCCACACCCAGAGCCTTGTCGGCTTCCATTACACGGTCGACGACTATTACGAGATCGGCCGCGAGGAGATCCGTAAGCACGCGATGGCGGTGCAGGATGCGCACCCGACCCACTGGAGCGAGGAGGGCGCCCGGGCCTTCGGTCACGACCGCCTGATCGCCGCGCCGACCTATGTGTCGGTGCTCGGGATCATCGCCCAGCGCAAGCTCTTCGAAGACGTCGTCACCGGCTACGACATGTGGCAGATCATGCAGACCGACCAGCGGCTGGTCTACCACCAGCCGATGAAGGTCGGGGACCGCCTGATCTGCGACGTCTCGCTCGAGTCGTTCCGGCACGTGAGCAGTCCCGAGATGATCGACCTGATGGTCACCAAGAACGTCATCTGGAACCAGCACGACGAGCCGGTCATGACCACGTGGACCTCCCTGGCCGCGCGTCCCGGCATGGACGTCGACCCGGAACTCGAGGCCTCCCTCGACCACGTGATGATCAAGGTCGACGCCATCGGCGAATCCGGGCACACCGTCGAGCCGAAGGCGGGTCGCTACGACCTCCCCGACCCGACGCAGTCGCCGGGCGCCTTCGGTGCCGTCGACTTCGACACGCTCACGGTGGGTCAGGAACTCACGCCCAAGCGCTACCTGTTGACGCGCGGCAATCTCGCGAACTATGCGGGCGTGGCCGGCGACCCCAACCCGATCCACTTCTCCGACCACGTCGTGAACGCGGCCGGCATGGACGACGTCGTCGCGCACGGCATGCAGACGATGGGGCTCGGCGCGAGCTTCGTCTCCGAGTTCATCGGTGACCCGGCGGCTTTCTGCGAGTACAACGTGCGCTTCACCAGCCCGGTGTACGTCCCGGCCGACGACAGCGCGGCCGTCGACTTCACCGGCAAGGTGAAGTCGCTCGATCCCGCGACCCGCCGCGGGACCATCGCCATCACCGCCAAGCAGGGCGATCGCCGCATCTTCGGACGCGCGCAGGCCGTCATCCAGTTCAACTGATCGACCGGTCGCGAGCCGTTCGGGCGGCTCACGGACGGGTGGCGTGTACGGTCGTCGGGGGAGCGGAGGCGAGCCCGTTTTGGGTCCACCGCCCCGGTGATCTACACTGAAGTGTCTGATTGATTCAGACTTGCGCGCTACCCATAGGGTGGCGCGTTGGTTTTGTCGGCGACGAAACGTCGACGGGCCGCGAGGCCGGATCGAGAAGGACGGCAACGCCGACCACTCCGGTGGCGGGCGTCGCAAAGGGGCGTAGCTCAATTGGCAGAGCAGCGGTCTCCAAAACCGCAGGTTGCAGGTTCAAGTCCTGTCGCCCCTGCCCTGGTGAAGGGCACACGCTGACGAGAGGACCGCGAAGTTGAGCAAGCGAGACCGGGCCGCCCGCGCCAAAGACGCCGCAGAGGGTTCTGCGGCCGATTCGGCCGCGGCTGAGCTCGACGGTCGCGACGAGGCCATCGACGCGGGTACGGACGACGACACGTCGACCGGAACCGCGAAGGAGCTGCGTCCGTCCGGTAAGCGCTCGGCTCGCGGACGTCGCTCGGCGGCGGGTGCAACCGACGGTGACGCCGACTCCGACACGGGGTCGGTCGCCGTCAAGGAACGCAAGACCAAGAAGAAGGCGTCTGCCGAGGAGAGCCGGAATCCGTTCGTACGGATCTGGGTCTTCCTGACGCAGGTCGTCGCCGAGCTGAAGAAGGTCATCTGGCCTAATCGGCGCGAGATGATCACCTACACGATCGTCGTGCTCGTGTTCGTCATCGTGATGACCGCGTTCATTGCCGGCCTCGACCTCGCCTTCGCCAAGGGCGTGCTCTGGTTGTTCGGCTGACCCACGCGGTGGGCTCGGCCGGCGACGAGGAATACGACCGCCAGATGAACCATAAGGAGCGTGGGCTGCAGTGAGCACCCCGGAGAACGAACTCGCCTCGACCGATTCCGTCGACGTGGCTGCTGCCGACGTCGACGCTGTCGACGCGGCCGTGACCGACGCGGTGGACACCGAGGGTGACGCGGTCGCCGACGACGCGGTCGTCGAGGGTGACGAGGCCCCCGCCGAGGACACCGTCTCCGAGGATGCCGACGAGGTCCCGGTCGACGAGGCCGCCGCCGACGAGGTCCCGGTGGAAGAGGCCGAGGTCGATCCGGTTGAGGAACTGCGCAAGCAGCTCCGGCGCGCGCCCGGCGACTGGTACGTGATCCACAGCTACGCCGGTTACGAGAACAAGGTCAAGGCCAACCTCGAGACCCGCGTGCAGAACCTCGACGTCGGCGACTACATCTTCCAGGTCGAGGTGCCGACCGAAGAGGTCACCGAGATCAAGAACGGCCAGCCCAAGAAGGTCAACCGCAAGGTGCTGCCGGGCTACATCCTCGTCCGCATGGAACTCAACGACGAATCGTGGGGCGCCGTGCGCAACACGCCGGGTGTCACCGGTTTCGTCGGGATGACCAGCAAGCCGTCGCCGCTCTCGCTCAACGAGGTGCTGCAGTTCCTGATGCCGCGGACCGAGGCCAAGAAGCCCGCCGCGTCGCGTGGTGCCGCCGCCGAGGGCGTCGAGGCCGCAGCTGCCGCCGCGTCGAACGTCATCGAGGTCGACTTCGAGGTCGGCGAGTCGGTCACCGTCATGGACGGCCCGTTCGCCACGCTGCCCGCGTCGATCAGCGAGGTCAACGCCGAGCAGCGCAAGGTCAAGGTCCTCGTGTCGATCTTCGGTCGCGAGACGCCAGTCGAGCTCGGGTTCAACCAGGTCGAGAAGATCTAGGGCCGGACCACCAACCCAGAACTTTCACGTCTCCAGCGGGCGTGAATTCGCAAGGAAACAAGCAAGGAACAGAAGATGCCTCCCAAGAAGAAGAAGCTCGCCGGGATCATCAAGCTCCAGATCTCGGCAGGCCAGGCCAACCCGGCCCCGCCCGTGGGTCCGGCGCTCGGTCAGCACGGCGTGAACATCATGGAGTTCTGCAAGGCGTACAACGCGGCGACCGAGTCGCAGCGCGGCAACGTCATCCCGGTCGAGATCTTCGTGTACGAAGATCGCTCCTTCGACTTCAAGTTGAAGACCCCGCCGGCTGCGAAGCTCCTGCTGAAGGCCGCCGGCCTCCAGAAGGGCTCCGGCGAGCCCCACACCAACAAGGTCGGCAAGGTGAGCATGGACCAGGTCCGTGAGATCGCCAAGACCAAGGCCGAAGACCTGAACGCCAATGACATCGACCAGGCCGCGAAGATCATCGCCGGTACTGCTCGGTCCATGGGCATCACCGTCGAAGGCTGACAGACCTCATCATCACCGTGGGAGGGCCGGCTCGGCCCGCACCACACACCCCGCCGACTGACGGCGGAGAAGGAACAGAGCAATGAGCAAGAAGAGCAAGGCCTACGCGGCCGCGGCCGAGAAGGTCGACAAGACCAAGCTGTACAGCCCGCTGGAGGCTGTGGAACTGGCCAAGGACACGTCGTCGAAGAACACCGACGCGACCGTCGAGGTCGCGATCCGGCTGGGCGTCGACCCCCGTAAGGCAGACCAGATGGTTCGAGGCACCGTCAATCTGCCGCACGGCACCGGTAAGACTGCCCGCGTGATCGTGTTCGCCGCCGGCGACAAGGCCGCCGAGGCCACCGCCGCCGGTGCCGACGAGGTCGGCGCCGAGGATCTGATCGAGCGCATCCAGGGCGGTTGGCTGGACTTCGACGCCGCGATCGCCACCCCGGATCAGATGGCCAAGGTCGGCCGTATCGCGCGTGTCCTCGGACCCCGCGGCCTGATGCCGAACCCGAAGACGGGCACCGTGACCACCGACGTCACCAAGGCCGTCAACGACATCAAGGGCGGCAAGATCAACTTCCGCGTCGACAAGGCTGCGAACCTGCACTTCGTCATCGGCAAGGCCTCGTTCGACCCGGCCAAGCTGGCCGAGAACTACGGCGCTGCCTACGACGAGATCATGCGCGCCAAGCCGTCGGCCGCCAAGGGCCGCTACATCAAGAAGGTCACCGTCTCCACGACGACGGGCCCGGGCATCCCGGTCGACCCGGCGGTCACCCGCAACTTCGCGGAGGCACCGCAGGCCTGATCTGATCAGGCGCACTGACACCCACGAGGGGCCCGGCATTCCGATGCCGGGCCCCTCGTGTCGTGTGCAATCACGCGTGGTCAGCGAGTATGCGTGCGAGTGCTGCTTCGACCGGGGTCAGCGGTGGGGTGGTGAGGTGCTCCGGCGGTGTTCGCGGATGGACCAGTTCGCGATAAGCGAGTTCGAGGCGCCGGCCGCGGTCGCCGTAGCCGACGGCGTCGGGGCGCGACCGGTTCGGGCGCGACTGGTCGCCGGACCTGGTGGCAGGTCTGTGGATCTCGTTGCGCACGGTGTTCAGGTGTTGTGCGAACCGCCGGGGTATGTCGGGTCGGCGGTTGAGGTGTTCGGGATTGGGTGGTACGCCGGGTTCGGCGTTCAATCGCCAGAGGCAGCGGCCTTCGTCGGGTCCGGATCGGGCGATGCGGGTGGTGTATTGGCCGGGTTGGTCGCCGACCATGCGGTTGTGTCGCGGGCAGGCGGGGGCGAGGTCGTCGATGTCGGTGAGTCCGCCTTTGGCCCAATCTTTGTGGGCGTGGTGGAGTTCGACCTGGGTGGCGGGCTGATCGCAGCCGGGTGCCGAACACACTTCCCCGTCGGGGCGGGCGAAGGAGACGAGGCGTTGTTCGCGGGTGGCCAGACGTCTGCCGCGCCCGAAGTGCAGGGGGACGGTGGTGGCGTCTTTGAAGATCGCCAACCATGGCTGGACGTCACCGGCCATCGCGATCAGGTCCCGGATGGGCAGCAGGGTTCCGGTGGCGGTGGTCGCGAGTCCGGCTTCGCGGATGAGGTCGCCGAGGTCGGCTTTGATGATCAGTTGCACGGGCAGGCCGCGGTGCGAGGTGCCGAGTGTTCCGTCGGCGAATCCGGCGGCGAGTGCGGCGTCGAGTGCGTCGTGATTGGTCTGGGCGAGGGTGCGGCCGTCGCGGTCGGCTGCGGTGGCCAGGGCTTCGGGGTCGGCGGTGCCGGCCGGGCCTTGGGGCGACTGTGGGTCGTCGGGGTTGTTGAGTCCGGGTTTGCCCCACACGGCGAACATCATGGTGAGTCGGGCGGCGAGTGCGGGTGTCAGGGTGCCCGATATTTTGGCGGTGCCGTCGGCGCGTTGCCGTCCGATCCACAGGCCGCGGCGTCGTTTCTGGTCGGTGTCATCGGCCAGGGTGCCGTCGGGGTCGAGGTGGGCAAGCAGCCGCGAGCCGAGTTGGGTGATGTCGGCCGGGGTGTGGTCGGTGGCGATCTCGGCCATCTGTCGTTCAGCGGCGACCTTGATGTCGTGGTCGACGGCGACCGGGATGCGGTCGAGGACGTCGAGGGTGGCCTGCACGTGCGCGGTGCCGACTGTTCCTTGTGCGAAAGCTTCGGCGAGGCAGGGGTATTCGGGTGGGAGGACCTCGCCGCCGAGGCTGGTGCGGTGGGCGGTGGCGTCCATCTGCTTACGGCGGCGCATCGGGTTCGAGACTCGTAGCCGGTGTGTCATGAACTGCATGAGGGTTCGGCAGCCGGCCTTGCGGGGTAGGTCGCGGGCCTCGACCTGATCGATCTGCCGGTCACCGGCAACGGTCAGACGCGCGATGGCGCGTTCGGTCTCCGCGGCGACGTCGATCAGTTCTTCGTCGGTGCACGAGGACAAGTCGACGGTCTGTAGTTCGTCGAGGTTCGCGTGGAGTTCGGCGACGAGTTCGGCCGCGCGGGACACGGGCGCGCCGTGGTCGGCGAGTGGTGTGGTGCTGGGCATGACGGTCACCTCCCCCGAAGAACCGTTGCTGCGAATGTACGTTCGAGTGTACACCCGCGTGGCCGGATGGCAATCCCAAAAAGCCATGTTGTGCAACGGTATTCGTCGGCTCGAACTTGTCGGTGCCTCATGGTAGGGGTGCGAACGCAGTCAGGTGTTGCGAACTTCGACGGTGGGTGCACTGGATTCCCATGGGCGGCGGCGCGACAATCGCCGCGGCCCCACGTGTTCAACGGGGCGTCCCGCGACTCACTCCAGCCAGTTGTTGCCCCCGAGGTCCAATTGCGCGACATCCAGGGAAGGGGTGATACCGGATTCCGGTGCGAGGCCGTGGTTCTCGAGAACGCCGCGCATGATCTCGGCGGCGTCGATGTTGAGTGGGCTCGACACCCACATCGCGTACGGCAGGTTCACGAAGCGGTTCTCGCGCACGGCCTTCAGGTTCCGGCTCGCCGGATTAGAACGCAGGGCGGCGATCTTCTCGTCGACCGACTGGCCGGGATAGTCGACGAACACGATGACGTCGGGGTCCGCGGTGGTGAGGCGTTCCCAGCTCACGGCGGTCCAGGTGTCCTCGATGTCCTCGGTCGCGTTGCGCGCGCCCGCGGCGTCGATGATGCCCTGCGGGCCGCCGAAGGATCCGGAGGAGAAGATGGTGTCCGAGACGCTGTCGAAGACGAAGACCGTCGGTTTCGCGGCGGGTTGTGGTGCGGCGCGCAGCTTCTCGAGGCGGTCGGCCACCTCGTCGGCCGCGGCGGCGCCCTGCTCGGGATTGCCGGTGAGGGTGCCGATGTTGCGCAGATCGGTGTCGAGCGCGACCCACGGGTCCATGGTGCCGCGCTGCGCCTCGCCCTCGGTCTGCCGGCACGCCTCGGACAACTGGTACACGTCGATGCCGTGTCCGGCGAGAATCTCGGGTGTGATCCCGCGCGACTCGCTCATGCCGTAGTTGTATCCGGCATACAGCACTTGGGGTTTCGCCGCGACGATGTTCTCGAGGGTGGGACGTTCGGTCGCGACCTCGTTCAGCGTGTCGACCTGGGGTCCGTACTCCAGCCGCAGGACGTCCTTGTCCCGGGCGAGCGCGCTGACCGCCACCATGTTGTCACGGGCACCCGCGGCGAGTGCGATCGCGATCATGCCGCCGTCGTTGACGAACAACCGGTCGAGGGGTTGCGGGTAAGCGACGTCGGCTCCGCAATTCGATACGGTGACAGTGCTTTCCGACGCCACAGTGCTGTCGGCACCGCAGGCGGTGGCAGTTCCCAGCGTCAGAGCCGCCGCCACGATGGCGACGGTCGGGTGGACTCGGGACGTACGTATGGTCAAAGGATGTCCTCTCACGGGATGTCTTTCGTCAGAGTGCTGGGGGCGGGTGTGGTGGTGGGAGTGTTCAGGAGCAGATGGGGCAGGCCCGTCGATGGATGGTCGACGACGGTGCCGGACACCTCGAAGACGTCGGCCAGCAGAGCCGGCGTCAGCACCTCGACCGGTGGCCCGTGCACGATGACACCGCCGTCGGAAACCACTGCGACGGAGTCGAAGTGACGCAACACGAGGTCGAGGTCGTGCATCGCCGCGACCACGGTGGCGTCGAGCTCGTCGAGAACCTCCATCAGGCGTAGTCGCCAGGCGGCGTCCAGGTGATTGGTGGGTTCGTCGAGCACCAGGATCGGGGTCTGCTGAGCGAGCGCGCGGGCGAGGACGACGCGGTGCCGTTCGCCGCCGGACAGCTGGGTGCACGAGCGGGTGCCCCAGCCGTCGAGCCCGACCTGGATCAACGCGCGATCGACCACCGTCTTGTCGTCGGAACTCCCGGTGGACCAGGCCGACCGGTACGGGGTCCGGCCGAGGCCGACCGCCTCGGCGACCGTCAGCTCAGCGGAGGGCTGTTCCTCCTGGCCGACCACCGCCATCGACATGGCGCGGCGTCGGGAGGGGATGTGGTGGAGGTCGTCTCCGTTCACCTCGACGGTGCCGGCGACTGGTCGTTCGAGACCGCACAGCGTGCGCAGCAGGGTGGTCTTGCCGGAACCGTTGGGCCCGACGATGGCCAGTCGGGTGCCGGCGGGGACCGCGAGATCGACATCCCGCAGTACGACGCGGCCACCGCGACGGCACGCAAGCGCGTTCGCGCGCAACGACATCGACGATGCGCGGGCGGGGTCGATCACGAGCCTCCCCCGAACACGTACTGGCGTCGTCCCATGAGGAACAGGAAGATCGGCGCCCCGATCAGGCCGGTCACGATGCCCAGCGGCATCTCGCGCGGTGCGGCCGCCACCCGTGAGATGACGTCGACCCACACCAGGAAGAGCGCACCGCCGCAGACCGCCACCGGCAACATCGCGCGGTGGGTGGCGCCGACCAGGAGTCGCGCCGCGTGCGGGACGATGAGACCGACGAAGCCGATGCCGCCCGCCACCGCGACGAGCACGCCGACCAGGAGACCCTGGACACCGAACAGCGCGTTGCGCATCGCCCGTACCGGCACGCCCAGCGACGTCGCGGTGTCGGTGCCGGCCGCGTAGGCATCGAGCCAGGAGTGGATGGCGAGCATGGCCACGACGGTGACCAGCACGACCGCCCCGGCGATCTGCACTTTCGCCCAGGTGGCGCCCGCGACGCTGCCGAGCATCCAGAACATCACGTTGTCGGCGGCGTGCGGGTCGGCGGCGGTGAACACGAGCAGCGACGACAACGCCATGAACGCCGACGACAACACCACCCCGGACAGGATGAGTCGCAGCGCGGTCAGCCCGCCCTGGGCGCGGGCCACCAGGTACACCGTGACGGTGGCGGCCAGCGCGCCGAGCAGCGCCCCGCCGGACAGCGCCCAGACGCCCAGTCCCGCGAGCACGCCGAGGGTCATCACCGCGGTGGCCCCGACCGCCGCGCCGGCGGACACACCCAGCAGGTACGGCTCGGCCAGTGGGTTGCGGACCAGGGCCTGCATGAGTGCGCCGGCCAGCGCCAGCCCGGCTCCGACCAGCGCGGCCAGCACGGACCGGGGCAACCGGAGATCCCAGATGATGACGGCGTGCGCGGAGTCGAGCTCAGCCCCGGTCATCCGGCCGACGACGGTGTGCCACACGTCGCCGACGGGGATGGTCTCCGCGCCGAAAGCGGTGGCCAGGGCGATGCTGAGGAGGGTGAGGACGAACAATACTGCGGCTAGCGGCGTCGACGGGAGTCGCCGGACCGACGGGGCGGTCGCGCTCTCGGTCGTGCCGTCGGTACGACGGGACACGGGTGGTACTGCCTATCGGTCTGGGTATCTGTGCGCGAGATACACGATGGACTCGAGCGAGAACGGCCGGTAATCGGACTCGGGATCGTGGCGCCGGCGCCTTCCCGGGTCGCCCCGGTGTCCGCGCCGAATCCGTCTCCCATACCGTTGCGCGCCAGTCCCGGATTCACACCGGGTTCCCTGACACCCACGTGTGCGGGTGTGACCGTTCTCGGCGCTCACGCTATCAACATCGACCGCCGACCGAACGCGCGGTCGGCCGGCGCAGCCCGGACAGCCGGCACGCGAGCACCTACGCTGGGTGCCGACGATCGATGAACCCGACGCGGAAACGGTGAACCGATGGACGTACGAGACACGAAACTGGCCATCATCGGGGCGGGTGCGGTGGGCACCGCGATCGCCTACTCATCCCTCATCCGAGGTGTCGCACGGACCATCGCCCTCCTCGACATCAACGCCGCCAAGGTGACCGCCGAGGTGCTCGACATGTCCCACGGCCTCGAGTTCGTGCCCCGCGCGGACATCATCGGATCCGACGACGTGTCGGTGTGCGCGGACGCTGACGTCGTCGTGTTCACCGCCGGCGCGAAGCAGAAGCCAGGGCAGTCGCGCCTCGAATTGGCCGAGGCCACAATCGGTCTCACACGAGCCATCCTCCCCGGGGTGCTGGCGGTGGCCCCGACCGCGATCTATGTGATGGTCACCAATCCCGTCGACATCGTCACCTACGCCGCCCAGGAGATCAGCGGGCTGTCACCGCACCAGGTCTTCGGGTCGGGCACGGTGCTGGACTCGTCCCGGCTGCGATTCCTGATCGCGCAACACTGCGGGGTCGCGGTACAGAGCGTGCACTCCTACATCGTCGGCGAACACGGCGACAGCGAGATCCCGCTGTGGAGTTCGGCGTCGATCGGGGGCGTGCCGCTCACCTCGTGGACGCCGCTACCCGGCCGTCCGGCGATGGACGTCGTTGCGCGCGAACGTATTCACCACGAGGTCGTGCACGCCGCGTACACCATCATCGAGGGCAAGGGGGCGACGAACTACGCGATCGGTCTGGCCTCGACGCGCATCGTCGAAGCGATCCTGAACAACGAACACCGGGTGCTGCCGGTGTCGACGCGGGCCGACGGTATCGAGGGGCTCGACGGCGTGTGCCTCTCGTTGCCGACCGTCGTCGACCGCGGTGGTGCCCAGACCCGGCTCGATGTCCCGCTGTCGGACTCCGAGCGGGCGGGTCTGCTGGCATCGGCGGAAACGCTGCGCGGGATGCAGGCGCGGTTCGGGTTCTGACGTCACACGGGGACGGTCCCGCGCAAGAACTCGAGCTGATCGGCGACCACCCGCTCGAAGTCGTCGCCGACGTAGATGTCGAAATGTTGTGCCGGATAACGAATCACTCGCGCTGCCGGGGCGCGGCGGGCGTACCGGGCAGTCGGTCCGGCCGGCGCCACGGTGTCCTTGTCGCAGATGCACACGAGCGTGGGACAGGTGAGCTTTCGCAATGCCCGACCAGGCGTGTGCAGCGGGATGGCGAGACCGACCCGCGCGGCGACCTCGTTGATGAACTCCAGGTCGTCGGGCACCAGCGGTAGGTATCCCGACACCGCGTCGGGTGCCGTCATCAGGGCGGCCGAGCCGGGCGCACCGGCGAGGCCGACGGTGACCGGCGGACGGCCCAGTGCCGAACCTGCCAGATCCGCGAGCGCGCGCACGGTCACCTTTGCCCCGGACGCCACGCCCAGCGCGGCGGTGGATGCGACGCCGCTGGTGAAGGGGCACTGGGAGATCACTGCGGCCACCCGGCCGTCGCGTTCGCCCGCGACGAGGACGTGTCCGCCGCCGAAGGAGGTGCCCCACAGCACTATCCGTGAGGTGTCGACACCGCTGAGTGTTCGGGCGAAGGCGATTGCCGCGGCCCAGTCGTCGAGTTGGCGGCGAATGGACAGCAGCTGTCGCGGTTCGCCGTCGCTGTCACCGAAGTGGCGGTAGTCGAACACCAGGCACGAGTATCCCGCGGCGGAGAAGCGCTCGGCGAACGCGTCCAGGCGCATCCGCCGGACCGCACCGAGCCCGTGCGCCATCACGATGACCGGCGCCGGAGTGGTTCCCTCGGGCCGGTACGACCAGGCCCGGCATGTCGTCCCGGACGAATCGAACTCGACGTCGTTCCTGATCATCGTTTCCCCGCTGTCGGTGGTTTCCTGGCCGGACTGTACCAATACGCGTTGTCGAATGGCAGGCTTGCCGGAGGCTGTGGAAAGCGAGATGGAACCCGACGTCGACGCTGCTAGCGTCTGCCGTCGTGAAGAGATTGATAGCGGGGGCGTTGATCGCCGGAGCGGCAGTATTCGGATTGACTGTGGGCGCGGGTGATTCCGACGCCAAGATCAAGCCGGGCAACTACAAACAGCAGCAACTCATCTACGGATTCGTTCCGATGCCGGAGTCGAATGCGCGGGTCATCGGCAACGGCATGTACACCGACTACTACGGGATCGGGCCGTGGAATCTGCAGCGTCAGCAGATCCAGCAGACTCCACACGGCGGCGTCGTGGCGCACACTGCGGACCCGGTGATGCAGTGGTTCGCGCGTACGGAGTTTCGGCGCACCAAGAACGGATATGTCGGCACAATGTACAGCTGGGGCGTCCCGCTCGGCAGTGCGCTGCTGAAGGAACAGCCGCGTCGCTGACCCCGCGCCTTCCGATGCCGGGTCCGGCCGATGGCGTGTCCGTCGGCCGGACCAATCTTCGCGTCGCATGCGCTTTTCGCCGGCCGGAACCCGTAGTGTCACTTCGTCACAATTGAGGTGTCGGGGGACACTACGAAGAAGGTCAAGCACGATGCGTTGCTCGCGAAAGATGGTTCCCGGATTTCTGGCCGCGGCGTCGATGACGGTAGCTCCGCTGATGGTGGCGGCACCCGCCGCGGCGGCAACCGACTACGCCAATTGCACCGAACTGCGCGGCGACTACCCGCACGGTGTCGGCAAGACCGGCGCCGTCGACTCGACGTCGGGTACGCCGGTCACGACGTTCACCGTCGACGACGAACTGTACGAGGCGAACTCCGAGAGCGACCGCGACGGGGACGGCATCGCCTGCGAGAAGCACTGAGCGTGCGTCACACTGGGTGACGTGTTCACCCAGGTCGAGGACGAGAACCGCCGGTTGCTCCGTGCGCGCGACGCCATCGACCTCTCCTACGCCGACGACCTCGACATCGCAACGCTCGCCCGCATCGCGCTGATGTCGCCGTCGCACTTCATCCGCCGGTTCCGGGCCGTGTTCGGGGAGACGCCGCACCGCTACCTGCAGCGTCGGCGCATCGAGCGAGCCTGTGCCCTCCTTCGGACCACCGACGTCCCGGTGCTCGACGTCGCGTTGCTGGTCGGCTACGACAGTCCTGGCACGTTCGGCCGGACGTTCAGCCGAATCGTCTGCTGTAGTCCCACGGCCTACCGGCAGCGTGTCGCTCCGATTCCCGTTCCCGGTTGCTTCGTGCGCCGGTGGACCAGGCCGAGCGATGCTGCCACCGGGGTCCCGCGAGCGGCCGAAGTGAGCGATTTCGGAGAAGCGCCGACCGGGCCGCCGGTCGTATCGTCGGGCGCATGATCAACGGCATCGGTATCCATTCCGTCTACGTCCTCGATCAGGACGTCGCACTCGACTTCTACGTCGGCACACTCGGTTTCACGGTCGACACCGACGTCGACATGGGTTTCATGCGGTGGTTGACGATCGCGCCGCCCGGTCAACCCGACCGGCTCATCCTGCTCGAGAAGCCCGGGCCGCCCGCGCTTTCCGACGAGACCGCCGCGAAGATCCGCGACCTCGTGACGCAGGGGGCGATGCCGGTGACGATCCTGTCGACCGACGATTGTCGCGGCACCCACGCGGCGCTCGTCGCACGCGGCGTCGAGTTCACCCAGGACCCCGAAGACCAGCCCTACGGCACCGATTGTGCGTTCCGGGATCCGTTCGGGAACCAGCTGCGGATGACCCAGCGGGCGACCGCGGACCGGCCGGTCGCAGACGCCGACATCGCGCGGTGGGCCCCACCGGACAGCTGACCAGTCCAGGGCCATGGGTCGGATGCGAGCAACGATCCGGCCGCGACCGGAGTAGGCGTTAGATTCGTGCCCATGGCGGTCCGACTCGACAAGTACCTGAGCAGCAACCACCCGGACATCGCGATCGCGGCGGCGTTGCTGTTCCTGGCCGGGCTGGTCGACGCCATCGCGTTCGTCGTGCTCAAGGGCAGCTTCGTCGCGTTCATGTCCGGCAATTCGACGATCCTGGGAGCGTCGACGGCCGCGGGCGGGTGGTCGACGATCGCGGTCGTCGCCGGACTCGTCGCGGCCTTCTTCGGCGGGGCCGTGGGCGGCGCGGCACTCGGTCGCTGGGGCGGACAGCACTCGCCGGTCTGGGTTCTCGTAGCCGTGACGGTGACGCTTCTCGCCGGCACCGTTGTCGCGCTGACCGCGTCGCCGACGGCCGGGATGATCGTGGTGGCGACGGCGACCGGCGCGATCAACTCGGCACTGTCGCACACCTCGACGGTGCCGGGCGGCTTGACGTACGTCACCGGCACGCTGGTGAAGTCCGCGCACGAGCTGGTCGCCTCGCTGGGTACCGATCGACCGTGGGCGTGGCTGGCGGTGTTCTGGATGTGGCCGGTGTTCGTCCTGGGCGCGGTGTGCGGCGGTTTCGCAGAACGTCACTGGGGTGTCGCCGGGTTGTGGGCCGGGGTCGCGATCGCCGCCTGCACCCTCCTCCTGCGGGTTGCCGAGACGTTGTCTCGGGGCAATTCGCGCTCAGATGGAACCGAACGGGCCGCTGGATAGTCTGAGTTACATGCGCGACGACAAGCTGCTCACCCGGATCTCCGCCCTTCTCCGTCAAGCGGAGAACACCGACAACGAGCACGAGGCCGAGACCTTCATGCAGGCCGCCCAGCGGCTCGCGACGGCGTCGTCGATCGACCTGGCGGTGGCGCGTGCCCACGACCCCGCGGCGCGCAAGAAGGTCACCCCGATCAGTCGCCAGATCGCGATCGGCGAGCCCGGCAAACGCGGACTGCGGACCTATGTGCAGCTCTTCGTCGCCATCACCGCCGCCAACGACGTGACCGTCGACGTGGCGAGCAACTCGACCTTCGTGCTCGCCTACGGGTACGAAGCCGACATCGACGCCTGCGAGGCCCTCTACACGTCGCTGATCGTGCAGATGGTCGCGGCCAGCGACGCCTACCTGCGGTCGGGTGCCTACAAGGGCGAGACGTTCGCGCGGGTCGTCACCCGCGGGAACGGGTGGCGTGCCCGGCGGGTGATCGAGGAGAAGCCGCTGTCGCCGATCACGGCGCGGCTCAACTTTCAGTCGGCGTTCGCCGAACGCATCGGCAAGCGTCTCGCCGAGGCCCGCGACGCCGCGCGTGCGGAGGCCCTGGCCGCCGAACGCGACTCCGGGGACACCACGCGCTCGACGGCGGTCGCGTTGCGCAACAAGGAGATCGAGGTCACCGACTTCTACCGGACGGAGTCGAGTGCTCGCGGGACGTGGCGTCCGTCGAGCGCCTCGGCCGGCTACTCGGAGGCCGCACGCCGCGCCGGCGACCGCGCGGGACGTCGCGCGAAGATCGGTGCCGACCGCGAGTTCGGCGGTGCGCGTGGCGCTTTGGAGGGTTAGGGCTCCACACGCGTGGGCGGGGCGTCGACCGGACCCCCGGGCGGCCGGTCGTACCAGGATGCAGACGGGTGCGGGACGAACGGTGTCGGTGTGCCGGCCCACCGCCGCACCCACCGGCCCAGACGACCCTCGTCCGTTGCCACGGCGTGCACGACGATGGCGGTGACGACGAGGATGAGTGCGAACACGAACAGCCAGCTGATCGCGACGAAGACGACACCGAGGGTGCCGTAACTGCGGATGGTGCCCGCCGCGAGCGTCGGCAGTGCGACGCGGCTGCCGGCGAGTAGGGCGGTGATGAGGATACCGGTACCGAGGCCGTTGAGGACGAGCAGCTTCATCGGTACCTGCGACGACACCAGGAGCCGCGGGATCGCGGTGAAGGTGACCGACCAGATCAACACGGTCACGGCGACGATGAGCCCGATTCCCAGGACGCCCCGATCGCCGATGTGCATGCCGAACAGCGAGGTGGCCTCCACTCCGGTGGACAGACCCTGCACGGTGACCGCGGCGGGGATGAGGAAGACGACGACGACCCATCGCCAGAAGCTGCTCCACGGCAGTTTGGCGACGTCCCAGATCGACACATACATTCGGCCGAGGGCACGGGACAGGGAGGTGGCGCCGGCGATGGTCATCAGCGCACCGACGATGCCGAAGGTCGTCGCTGAGGTCGGGTCGTCGATCGTGGGCGTGTCGAGACTGCTGACGGGGATACCGAGCTGGGTGAGTGCGTCGTCGACGACGCTGGCGCCCGGCAGGGTGAGCACCAGGATCACGACCGGGAGGATCGAGGTGAAGGCCTGCGCGGCCAGGGTCATCGACCGGTCCGTGAGATTGCCTCGAGCCATGTCGATGACGATGCGGAGCATCAGGGAGGCGCCGGGCAGCCGCATCACGCGCTCGCGTACGGCATCGAGGTCGGGACGGCGCATGAAGTCTCCCATCGGCTCCGGGGTCTCTCATCATCGGCGATGCCGTGAGTGAACGGGACACCGGGCGCGCACGATTCTATGAGGCCGAGCACCTCGTGCATCGCCTGTTCGACAACGTGTCGTCGTCACGGACGGTGCAACTCGCCGGCACCGAGGTCACCCTCCCCGCGGAGGCGCGCTTCGCCTCGATCGACGCCGTCGACGACTACGTGGGCCGCGTGCTCGCGCTGCCGGGCGTGCGGTCGAGTTTCGAGCGCGCGTCGCACCCGGTATCGGTCCGCGAACGGCGCGGCCAGCGGTCCGCCCACTACGCGGCGCGGGTTCGCAGATCCAACGGTGTGCCGGTCGCCGCCGAGATCGCCATCCCGTCCGCGGCCGACGGACGCTGGGCGCTGCGTGAACTGGTGGTGCTGCACGAGCTCGCCCATCACCTCGACGGCACGACCGGCCCGGCTCACGGGCGCGGATTCGTGCTGACGCTCATCGAACTCGTCGGGCTCGTACTGGGGCCCGAAGCCGCGTTCGTCTATCGCGTCGTGCTGTCGGATTCCGGGGTGGGGTGAATGATCTCAGCGCAGCCCGTCGCCGGCGAGCAGCGTCAGGTGGCTCGGGTGGTCGGGGTCGAGGACCAGGCGCTGGTGTCGGCGGCCGCGTGCCTTGATGAGGTCGGGCACGAGCGTCAGGTAACGCGGGAGACTCGCGGCGTAGACGTCGACCCGGAGCCGATGGCCCGGCTGCAGGACCGCGTCGGTGGGGACGAGATCGACGTCGAGGCGGATCGGTTCGTCGGCGGGCACCGGCAGCTTGCGCTTGCGGGACAGATAGTGGTGCGCCGAGAGCAGGCTGCCGTCGTCGGCGTACGTCGACTTCGATTGATCCAGTGCGCGATTCGACGCCGACAGCGCACCGTTGGTCAGCACCACCGACGTACCGTCGGGAGCGACGTCGTTCACGGTCACCGCCCAGACGGCCTCGTGTGCCGTGGTGGCGACGTTGAGGCGCAAGTTCATGGCGCCGCTGATCGGGGTGGCCTCTCCGACCGGCTCCGTGGTGAACGACAACGCGCCTCGCTCCTGGTATCGCGCATCCCGGGCGAAGTCCGCGCCGAGGGCCAGCGTCGCCCCCGCGGTCACCTGGGTCATGTCCCGGGACCGGAGTCCGCGGGTGTCGGGCCGGACGTGTAGGGACGAAACACCCTGTGCGGGAGTGGTGCTCAGCGAACCGTCGTGGACGCAATGGTCGGCGGTCGACGACGGTTCGGCAGTCAGGTAGAGCCGCGTCGGGGCCACCCCGGGACGGGGGAAGCTCTGCCCCGCGGTCCACGCACCGCCCTGCTGCAGCATGGTGACCGGCCCGTAGTACTCGATCCCGTTGCGGTGGCCCTTGAGCCAGCGGTCGAACCACGCGCGTTCGAGGACGTCCAGACGCGGGGGAGCGAACTTGCCGCCGTATCCCGACCCCACGTCGAGGTGATAGCCGTCGCCGACGATCATCTGCTTGCGGCCCGGCTCCATCTGCAGGCGCTCGTACACACCGGTTGCACTGCGGCCGAACAGATCATGCCAGGCGCCGACGGTGAAGGTGGGTGCTTCGATGCGGTCGACGATCGGGTCGCGGGCGTCGAAGTACGGGTCGTCGAAGATGCGTGGATCACGGGCGGTCAGGAACCCCCACAGCAGCGAGGGGATCTCGGTGGCCGGGGACTTCACCCGGTCGATCGCCCAGCGCACCGCGTCGCCGCGCACGAGGTCGCGGATCACGTTGGCGGGGTTGGGAACCCACTTGAGCATGTTGACCGCGGACAACCACACCGGGATGAAGGCCGACGGCATGCCGCCGGTGATGTAGATGTCGCGCACCAGGTCGTCGCAACCCTCTACGGCGAACACGGCTTTCAGCTGTGGCGGCCGCTTGTCCGCGGCCTGCAGCGAGTTGATCGCCGAGTACGACCAGCCGGCCATCCCGACGGTCCCGTCGCACCACTCCTGCTCGGTCACCCAATCGATGACCTCCACCGAGTCCTGCTGCTCGCGAGGACCGAGGATCTGCCATTTACCCAGGCTCGCGCCGGTTCCGCGGACGTCGACGACGACCTGCACGTACCCGCTGCGTACCAGGTTGCGATTGATGCCGAAGACGTCGAAGACGCCGCCCGACAGGGTCTGTGTCAACGTCGTGAGTCCCTCGAGGGCCGTGCCCGTCGCGTCCATCGACCGGGATGCGGTGTGCAGTGCCTTGCCGAGGACGGGGGCGTGGAGGGTCTGGTCGATGAAGTCGATGGCCGCGCGGTTGTACGGGTTGATGTTGATGACCGCGGGATAGGGGGTGAGGATCGTCTGCCCGAACCGGTTGGCGGGCCGGATGACCGTGGCGCGCAGGACGACGCCGTCGCTCATGGTGATGGAGACGTTCCGGTCGATGACGACGCGCGGGTAGAGCTGCTTGCCGTCGACCTGCTCGCGCCAGCGGAGACCGTCGGCGCCGCCGGTGGGATCGCCGAGGGGGAGCGTGCCGAAATGCGGCGCACCAGTGGTGCGGGTTCGCGTCGACGGAGCGACGCGGGCGCGCGGCTGTGTGGGATCCAGCTGGTACGTCATGGTGCATCACCCTGCCTGGGATGAGGTGTCGCACCCGCGAGTTGTTGCACGGATCGAGACGGCCGGGTGGACACCGACACCCCGTTGTGTCGGTCGCTTGCTTCCCGGCCCGTCCGCTGGCTGCGGATCACAGTGTGGTCCAGGTCACTTCACGTAGTCGCTGAAGGATAACTCAGCGCCGGTATCGGATGGCTAACGAGGTGGCGTCTTTTGGTCATGGCCGTGTGTGTTCCTGGTCACATTCAGGTAAACCCAGGTCGATGGCGGCCGCCGCCTCGAGCACCATCCACGCCGACAACTGCACCGACAGATCCCGCTCCGGGACCTCGGACGGATTGACGGCGCCTGCCACGAACTGGGCTTTCGTGCCGGCGTCGGTCGGGATCACCGCGGTGCGTCGCCAGTCGCTGGAGAAGATCACCCGGCCGGCGAACTCGGTGCGATGAGCCCACGCGGCGTCCGCGCTACGGGTCACGATCCGGGCTGCCCGCGTACGGAGTTCATCCGAACCGTCGGCCTCGGGCAGGTCGGTGGCGATGAGTGCGAGGTAGCGGGCCAGTACGCCGTGGAAGAGGCCGCCGTCGCCGCCACCTCCGCCGTTGATCACCCCGTCGGTGCAGGAGTGGTGCTCGACGGCGCCGAGCAGCCGGGCCAGCCGGTCGAGGTGCCGGCGATCCCCGGTCGTCCGCAACGCCTCGAGTTCGGCGCCCAGCACGACGCCCTGGCAGTAGGTGTAGGTGCCGGTCTCGGGTTTCAGTGAACCGTCGGGCAGCTTCTTGAGACCGTCGATGACCAGATGGGTGTCGGGATCGACGAGGTTGGCGTCCATCCAGTCGCACATCGCCACGGCGCGTTCGACGTGACCCGTGCGTGCCAGCAGGATCGCGGCCGGGCCGTTGGCCGGTGCGTTGAAGAACTGATCGGCCTTGCGCCAGGGGATGCCGCCGCCGTCCGCGGGCACCCAGGCGTCGAGCATCTGCCCGGCGAGGACACGGAGTCCGCTCGCATGGTCGAGGTGCAGGTGCCGGTCGGCGCGTTCGATGGCCAGTCCCAGCCACGCCATGTCGTCGTAATAGTTGTTGGTCCAGCGGCCGCCGTTGCGGACCCGGATGCCGCGCAGCAGCCGGTTGGCGTCGTCGGCGACGTCGGGGTCGAAGGAGCGGTCCGAGCCGACACGGTGGATCGCGGCGTCGACGATCAGGTCGACGAGGTGTGCCTGCCACCAGTAATGCCAGGATCCGAACTGGGCCTGCACGCGCCCGATGGGCCAGGCGACGGCTCCGGCACGTGTCCCCGGCAGCCAGAAGGCCCGCTGCAGGTGACGGTCGTAGATGGCGTCCGCGGCGGCCTGTGCGCGGGCGTTGGGGTCCCGCAGGTCCGACGATTTGGATTGTTCGTCCACGTCCGCGTAGCCTAGTCGTCGATGTGATGCACACCCGTGCGTCGTATCGGTTCAACCAGAGACCGTTGGTCGTCGGGATTTCCCGGACGAAGGCGCGACGAGGTCGCCGGCCCACGCAGGATGAACGAGGAATGTCGCTCCACACGAACAGTGTGTGCGTTCACGCCCCGTGCCTGTGTGCCGGGGCGTTTGTCATCTCCGCCCTCGATCGCCTCCCGATGCCTGTCGCTCTTCTGTTGGACTCGACCAACTCATAGTGACGAGGAGAGGAGGCGAAGTATGGCCAAGTCCGAAAAGGTCGCCGCAGTTGCGGAGATCGCGGAGCAGTTCAAGAGCTCCACGGCGACGGTTGTCACGGAATACCGTGGCCTGTCCGTCACCCAGATCAGCACGTTGCGACGTTCCCTCGGTGAGGGTGCAACCTACTCCGTCGCCAAGAACACCCTGGTGAAGCGTGCCGCTGCTGAGGCGGGCGTGGAAGGGCTCGACGAGCTGTTCACCGGTCCGACCGCGATCGCCTTCATCGAAGGTGAGCCGGTCGTGGCCGCGAAGGCGATCAAGACGTTCGCCAAGGACAACAAGGCGCTGGTCATCAAGGGCGGGTACATGGACGGCCGCGCGCTGTCCATTGCCGAGATCGAGCAGATCGCCGACCTTGAGACCCGTGAGGTCTTGCTGGCCAAGCTCGCCGGTGCCATGAAGGGCAACTTGGCAAAGGCCGCCGGTCTGTTCAACCAGCCGGCTTCGCAGGTGGCGCGCCTGGCCGCGGCCCTGCAGGAGAAGAAGAACGAAGCCGGCGAGACCGAATAGGTCGTCCGCCGCACCACACCAATCCCCGAACCGTACGGGGATGAACACCGAAGCCCCGTACGGGGACTGACAGGAAGGACGCCAACCATGGCGAAGCTCACCGCTGACGAGCTCATCGATCAGTTCAAGGAACTGACCCTGCTGGAGCTCAGCGATTTCGTGAAGAAGTTCGAAGAGGTCTTCGAGGTCACCGCTGCGGCTCCGGTCGCCGTCGCCGCTGCCGGTGCCCCGGCTGCCGGTGGCGCCGAGGCTGCTGCCGAGCAGGACGAGTTCGACGTCATCCTCGAGGGTGCCGGCGACAAGAAGATCCAGGTCATCAAGGTCGTCCGCGAGGTCGTCTCGGGCCTGGGCCTGAAGGAAGCCAAGGACCTCGTCGAGAGCGCTCCGAAGGCTCTGCTGGAGAAGGTCGACAAGGAGGCCGCCGAGGCTGCCAAGGCCAAGCTCGAAGAGGCCGGCGCCAAGGTTTCGGTCAAGTAAGACCGACTCACGCGCAAGCGTTTCACGAGCCCGGGACAGCATCGCTGTCCCGGGCTCGTTGCTGTCCCGGGGAGGGGCGCTGGGTCGGGAGGGCGCTGGGTCGGGGTTCGCCCGCACACCGGCCCGCGAATTGAGGTCGCATGCGATCTCGTTTCGTCGTTGCGACCTCGATCGAAGTCGCATCGACGACATGAAGTCGCATGCGACCAAGAGGTTGGCCGGCTCGGTAGGAGACCCGGCTCGGCGGATGAAACCGACGGGGCGGTCCGTGCGTCCAAGTCCCATGCCTGCGCCCTTCGCTCATGAACTGCCCGTCGACCGATACGGTCTCGTTCGTCGGGAAGCGACCCTGCGGGCCGGTGTCGGGGACGACGTCGTCGCCGCTGCAGTCCGACGCGGTCAACTCCTGCGGCTGGCGCCGGGGGTGTGGGTCGAGGGGGGAGCGCGGTTCGAGGGGGCCGGCGGGCGCCGATCTGCTCTTCCGGCACCGATCCATAGCCGTGGCGACATCGGCGCGCGACCGCGGCATCTCGACACTGAGTCACGAATCGGCCGCCGCGCTTCTCGGGCTCGACACCCTGCATCCCGATCGCACCACGGTGCACCTGACGAAGGCCGCGAAATCCAGTGGCGGCTATGTGCGCGGACACCGTCATGTCCACAACGGCCCGCTGGGCCGCGATGAGACGGTCACAGTGGACGGATTGTCGGTCACGAGTGTCGAACGCACCGCGGTCGACATCGCGATGGCCGGTGACTTCGCCCAGGGGGTCGTCGTCTTCGACCGGGCGCTGGCGAAGGACGCGGATCACGACACGATGGCGGCCATGCTCGACGCACGCACGGGATGGAAGAACGTCGGCACTGCTCGCAGAGCGCTGGCGTGTTCGAACCGTCGATCGGAAAGCGTCGGTGAGTCGTGGAGCCGCGCGCAGATGATCGTCGCCGGACTCCCGGCACCCCGCCTGCAGAGCTCGTTCTCGACACCGGACGGAGAAATACGAGCGGACTTCGACTGGGACGGCCGGGTGATCGGTGAGTTCGACGGCCTCCAGAAGTACGGTCGGCTACTCCGCCCCGACGAAGAGCCACGTGATGCATTGATCCGCGAGAAGCGCAGGGAGGACGCGCTGCGCGCTCTTGGGATCATGGTGATCCGCTGGACCTGGTCGACTCTCGAACGCCGAGAACTCGTGGCTCTACTACGACCGTGGTTGACGACGACAGGTTCGCCCGCGGCCTGACCGTACGCAGAGCTAACACAGTCCCCATCGAATGCGTTTACGCATTCGACGCACTTACGACGACCACCCGCGCCTCGACCCCGACGCGCGGTGCTGAGCCGTCGAAATCGTGTTCCGCAGGTGAAGCCCAGGTCTGCGGTGGCCGTCACATCGAGGGGCCGGCCCGACTTCCCTCACCGCGAACCATCGGATATTGTCATCGGCGCGGCGAGAGTTACCGGGCGGTAGGTTTCCCGCAGCCATCACCGAGAACCACGCGGCGGCGTTGTGGGCGGGGACGGGTCGGTTAGAGTGACCCCAACCACAAATGCCGCCGGTTGGTGCGCGGTCACACCGTGGCCGCCTCGGGGGCAGCGATCGTCTGGAGGAAGTTGTGGGTGTTGAGGTCAGCGTCGAAGGACTCACCAAGTCGTTCGGTTCGCAGAACATCTGGCGTGATGTCACTCTGACCCTGCCGGAGGGGGAGGTTTCGGCGCTGCTGGGTCCGTCGGGTACCGGTAAGTCGGTGTTCCTGAAGACCCTGATCGGGCTGCTGCATCCGGAGCAGGGGTCGGTGATCATCGACGGGACCGACATCACGCAGTGTTCGGCCAAGGAGCTCTACGAGATCCGCAAGCTGTTCGGCGTGCTGTTCCAGGACGGCGCTTTGTTCGGGTCGATGAGCCTGTTCGACAACATCGCGTTCCCGCTTCGTGAGCACACGAAGAAAAAGGAGAACGAGGTCCGCGACATCGTGATGGAGAAGATCGACCTCGTCGGTCTGACCGGTGCCGAGGACAAGCTTCCCGGTGAGATCTCCGGCGGTATGCGCAAGCGCGCCGGGCTGGCGCGCGCGCTGGTCCTCGACCCGCAGATCATCCTGTGCGACGAGCCGGACTCGGGTCTGGATCCGGTGCGTACCGCCTACATCTCGCAGTTGCTGATCGACATCAACGCCCAGATCGACGCCACGATCCTGATCGTGACCCACAACATCAACATCGCGCGGACGATCCCGGACAACATCGGCATGTTGTTCCGCAAGGAACTGGTCATGTTCGGTCCGCGGGAGCAGTTGCTGACCTCGGAGCAGCCGGTGGTCAAGCAGTTCCTCTCCGGTGACCGGTTCGGTCCGATCGGTATGTCCGAGGAGAAGGACGAGGCGGTCCAGAAGCAGGAAGAGGCGATGCAGGCCGCGGGTATCTCCGGTGGTGGTACCAAGGAGGACTTCACCGAGATCATTCCGCAGGTGCAGCCCAATCCCGGTATGCCCGAACGCAAGGCGATCGCCCGGCACCGCGAGCGCGTGCACGCGATGCTGCCCGACCTGCCCCATAACGCTCAGGAGGCGATCCGCCGCAGCCAGGAGCAGGAAGACCAGATCCGCGAGGAGAGCCGCCAGCACGCCGACAACATGGCGAACGGCAACGGCCCGTCCGGCAACAACAGCTCCGGCAATGAGTGGACGACCGCGCCGAGCAACGTCGCCGTCGCGGACTCCAAGACCGACGTCATCGACTACGGCGGCAGCGATGCCCCGACCGAACAGTGGCACACACCCGGTGATGCACTGACCAAGCCCAGCCATCGTGCTGATGGGAACGAAGGGCGGACACCCTAGGGATGAGCAGTGCCACCACGCGTGGCGTCGACCGAATCGCGCAAGCCGGGACAGGTGCCCTGTCACAGACCGGCAATATCGTTCAGCTCTTCGTCGATGTTGCACGCCAGACCTTTGTGCGCCCGTTTCAGTGGCGGGAGTTCATCCAGCAGGCGTGGTTCATCGCCAGTGTGACGATCCTGCCCACCGCCCTGATCGCGATTCCGTTCGGCGCGATCGTCTCGCTGCAGACGGGTTCACTCATCAAGCAGCTCGGCGCGGAGTCCTACACCGGCGCGGCCAGCGTGCTCGTCGTCATCCAGCAGGGTTCGCCGCTGGTGACGTCGTTGCTGATCGCGGGTGCGGCCGGGTCGGCCGTCGCCGCCGACCTCGGCTCGCGCACCATCCGCGAGGAGATCGACGCGATGGAGGTGCTCGGCATCAACCCGATCCAGCGTCTCGTCGTACCGCGTGTGCTGGCGATGGTTCTGGTGGCGATGCTGCTCAACGGTCTGGTCGCCGTCATCGGTATCGGCGGTGGTTACTTCTTCAACGTCGTCGTCCAGGGCGGTACCCCGGGTGCCTACCTCGCGTCGTTCGGTGCGCTGGCACAGCTGCCCGACCTCTGGGTCTCGACCCTGAAGGCCGCGATCTTCGGTGTGCTCGCCGGCGTCGTGGCGTCGTACAAGGGCCTCAACCCCAAGGGCGGTCCGAAGGGCGTGGGTGACGCGGTCAACCAGAGCGTCGTCATCACGTTCCTGCTGCTGTTCCTGGCGAACCTGATCATCACTGCGGTCTACCTGCAGGTCGTCCCACCGAAGGGGAGCTAGATGTACTGACCGGAGACGTTGGTCAATCGTGAGAAGGGCGGCTGGTTCCCGCAGGCCGTGTGGGGCCGGTGATGGTTGTAGTAGTGCAGCCATCCGTCGAGTTCGCCGCGGCGCTCCGTCTCGGAGGTGTAGCAGCGGGCGTATGCCCAGCCGTCGGCCAGGGTGCGGTGGAAGCGCTCGATCTTGCCGTTGGTCTGAGGGCGATACGGCCTGGTCCGTTTGTGCCTGATACCGAGCTCGGCGCAGGTGTCGCGCCACAGGTGTGAGCGATATGCCCCGCCGTTGTCCGACAGAACCCGCTCGACGGTCACCCCGCGGGCGTTGAACCACTCGACGGCCCTCACCAGGACCGCGGTGGCGGTGTGGGCTGTTTCGTCGTCGTGGATCTCGGCGTAGGCGACGCGGGAGTGGTCGTCGATGACGGTGTGGACGTAGGCCTTGCCCATCAACGGGTCGGAGTACTTGCTCCTGAGCTTGCCTGGTGTAGCTGCCCGGTTCTTCTCGCCCTGTCGGCGTCCGACGTAGCGCCAGCCTCCGCCGTCGGGGATGTTGCCGAGCTTCTTCACGTCGACGTGGAGCATCGCGCCGGGATGGTCGTGCTCGTAACGGCGCACCGGTTCC
The DNA here is from genome assembly GCF_016924115.1 of Gordonia sp. BP-119. Classification (NCBI taxonomy): domain Bacteria; kingdom Bacillati; phylum Actinomycetota; class Actinomycetes; order Mycobacteriales; family Gordoniaceae; genus Gordonia; species Gordonia sp. BP-119. The sequence goes on along the minus strand of NZ_JAFFZF010000011.1, from coordinate 11,103 downwards.
CCCGTGGCGCGGTCCACATGCGACAGCCGGTTCAGGTGGGCGTCGGTCAGGATCCGGTGGACCGTCGACGGCGCGATCCCCAGCCGACACGCCAACTGCACGGGTCCTTCTCGGAGTCGTAGCCGCAGCTGGATACAGCGGCGAGTGACCGTCGGGCTGATCTTGTTCGGTGAGTGGTGCGGTCGGGAAGACCGGTCCTGCATGGACTCGCCCGCTCGGTAGCGGCCGGTCCAGCGTTTGACGGTGGGCCAAGAGACCTGGAAGCGGGCGGCAACCTCGCTGATCGGCCATCCGTCGTCGACGACGAGTTGGGCGACCTTCAAGCGGTGACGCGGTGTGAGGGCGGCATTGGCGTGGGGCATGGTGGTCTTCCTGGTGACGAGCGGGTGGAGACGGTGATGGGGGCTGCACCCTGTGGTGCAGCCCCCATCGATTCGGTATGTCAGTTGCCGTCCGTGTCCTCGCGGTTCGGCGCTGAAGAGGCAGCCGTCTCGGTGGGCGTTCCCTGCTCGCTCTGGGGCTGGTCGTCATCGTCGGGCACGATCTGGGCTCCGCAGCAACTGCTGTCCTGCTTGCGTGCGGTGAAGAGGTCCTTGAGTCCCATGGTTGTTTGTTCTCCTCGTGTGGTTGGGAATGTGGTGGTGGGGTCAGGCGATCAGTGGGATGAGGTAGCCAGCGGCGATGGCCGTGCCGATGACAGTGACCACGAAAGTGACGACCAGTCGGGGCTTGAACAAGGCGGTGAGCATCGAGATCTCGGGGATCGAGGCTCCGGCGCCGCCGATCATCAGCGCGAACACTGCCCCTAGCCCCATACCGGCCGAGCTGAGGGCCAAGCCGATGGGCAACATCGTCTCGATCCGCACGTAAAGCGGAACGCCAAGCACGGCGGCCAACGGCACGGCCCATGGCTTGTCGTCGCCAGCGACCGCGGCGAGTTGGTCCTGAGACACGAAACCGTAGATAAATGCACCGACCGAGACACCCAGCACCATCGGGACGAGCAGCGGTCTCAGATCGGCCCAGGCCTCGCCGAGTGCGGGCCGGATCTCGTTGCGCAGTCCCGCCCAGGGGCGGGGGGTGCTGTCGTCGCCGACGACCTTGACTCGCTTGAGCTGGCTGGCCATACCGAGTCGTTCCCATACGAGGGGGGCGAGCAGGGACCATGCGGCGGTGACCACCGTGTAGACCAACGCGATACGCCAGCCGAACAGCAGCACCACCCCGGCCACGATGATGGGATCCAGCAGCGGTGACGAGATCAGGAAGGTCATCGACGTCCGGAACGCCACCCCCGACTTCAACATCCCAGCCAGCACCGGCAGCGTCGAACAGGAACAGAACGGCGTGATCGCCCCCAGCAGTAGCCCTTTGACCGGGCCGGGAAGGCGCCCATCGGCCATCCAGCTCTGGATCCGATCCGGCCCGAACCGCCGGTTCACCAGCGCAACGAGAACCGAGATCAGCGAGAACAGGACGAGCAACTGGACCAGGATCAACCCGAAGGTCTGTACCGCATGAATCACCGCGCAGCACCCTCAGTCGATGCCTGACCCTCCCCTGCTGGGGCAGTGCAGCACGCCTTCTGTCCCTCTGGAGTGAGAGTCGCCAAGTGAGCGAGCCACTGCACCGGCGCCGCCAACTGCTCACAACACAGCTCGTAGATGTTGGACCGGCCCTCGGCCCGCACACTGATCAGCCGCGCTTCCCGCAAGGCTGCCACATGGTGACTCACCAGCGCCTGGCTCAACCCGGTGGCCTCCTGCAACTGCTTGTTCGAGCACGCCCCCGCCGCAAGCGTCAGCACGATCATCAGTCTGTTCTCGTCTGACAAAGGCTTCAACAACGGAGCAAGCATCCGCGCGTGATCCCGCGCCGACAGGTCCGTGCGCGGCATGGCAACATCCAGTGAAACTGTCATACCCACACTATAGACAAGCGCTTCTTTGTGTGACAAGTGGGCACTTGTCTAACGATCAACGTCCCTGGTCAGTACAGCTAGACGTGACCGAAGGTGGGGGCGGTGTGACCATCGCCAAGAGCCGGCCCGAGTACTACATGTACGAGGCCCGCAAGCAGCTGGGCAAGCCGCTGAAGGTGCTCGACGGCGCCGGCGAGCAGATGTCGTTCTACGGCCGGACGCTCGGGTGGATGCCGAAGACGATCGTGCATTACACGCGCGAGGTCCTGCGCCTGCTCGCCGAAGTCGCGTTCGGATCGGGCGGACTCGCGGTCATCGGCGGCACCATCGGTGTGATGGTGCTGATGTCGGGGTTCACCGGCGTCGTGGTCGGCCTGCAGGGGTACGCCGCGCTCGACCAGATCGGGTCGCAGGCCCTCACCGGCTTCCTCTCCGCCTACGTCAACACCCGCGAGGTGGCGCCGCTGGTGGCGGGTCTCGCGCTGTCGGCGACTGTCGGCTGCGGCTTCACCGCCCAGCTCGGCGCCATGCGGATCTCGGAGGAGATCGACGCGCTGGAGACGATGGCCGTGCCGTCGATCCCGTTCCTGGTGTCGACCCGAGTGATCGCCGGTTTCATCGCGGTCATCCCGCTGTACGTGCTCGGCCTGCTGTCGGCGTACCTCGCCTCCCGCGTGGTGACGACGGTCTTCAACGGCCAGTCCGGCGGCTCCTACGACCACTACTTCAACCTGTTCCTGCCACCGGCCGACGTCTTGTGGTCGTTCGGCAAGGTGCTGGTCTTCGCGTTCGTGATCATCCTCGTGCACTGCTACTACGGCTACTACGCCTCGGGCGGTCCCGCGGGTGTGGGCGTGGCCGTCGGGCACGCGGTTCGAGCGGCTCTGGTGCTGATCGCGGTCCTGGACTTCTTCCTCGGCCTGGCGATCTGGGGCACCACGACAACCGTGCGAGTGGGAGGTTAACGTGACGCTGCTGCGTAAACGGTTGCTCGGACTCGTCTTCTTCCTCGTCGTCGCGTTGTTCCTCACCTTGACGATCACCAAGTTCAACAAGACGTTCACCGAGTTCACCGACGTCACGTTGCTGACCGACTCGACCGGCAACGCGCTGCCGGCGAACGCCGACGTCAAGGCCCGCGGCATGACCGTCGGCGAGGTGCGCGAGGTCAAGCCCGGACCCGACGGTTCCGTCGAAGTCGTGTTGGGACTCAACCCCGATCAGGCGTCGACGTTGTCGGCCGAGACCACCGCGCGCATCCTGCCGAAGACCCTGTTCGGCGAGCGCTACGTCGCCCTGCAGGTGCCGGAGGACAACTCCGGGCCGACGCTGAGCAACGGTGCGACGATCCAGACCGACCAGAGCGGCAACGCGCTGGAAATCCAGCAGTTGTTCGACAAGCTGCTCCCGGTCCTCGAGGCGATCCCGCCGCAGGATCTGAACGCCACGCTGACCTCGCTCTCGTCGGCGTTGTCTGGCCGCGGAGAACAGCTGGGCACGACGCTGGAAGAGCTCGACCAGATCTTTGGCGAGATCAACGAGAACCTGCCCGAACTCGAGGGCACCCTCGAGGGGCTGGCCAGCTTCTCGCAGACCTACTCCGAGGCGTTGCCCGACGTGGTGGACGCGCTCGACTCCCTGCGCACGACGACGAACACCATCGTCGAACGCCAGGACGACCTGCGGACCCTCATCGCCACCCTGGGTGTCGCGTCCGACGACCTGACCGGCTGGCTCCGTGCCAACCGCACCGACCTCATCGACCTGGCCGTCGACTCCGAGGAACTCCTCGTCGGACTCGCCAAGCAGTCACCGGTGTTCGTGTGCACCTTCCGCAACTTCGCGGGTCTGATCCCGGAGTCGCGCAAGATCGTCGGCCAGGGCACCGACAATCCGGGTGTGCGGGTGAACCTGCAGTTCGTCAACCCCCGTGGCCGTTACCTACCGAACCAGGACGAACCCCGCTTCATGGACCTCGATGCGCCCGCTGTGTGTTACGACCCCAAGATGGGTGGCGACCGCCCGTTCCCGCAGTACCCGGGTGGTTCGCTCGCCGACGGCAGCTACCAGCCGCCGTCACGTAACCCCGGTCCGCGCACGATGCCCGAGTTGCCGCAGCCGCAGTTCAGCGGCGTGCCCGCGGGGTCGGTCTCGGCCGCGTCGGGTGCGAAGCCGGTCGCGGTGGAGTCCAACCCGTTCGACGACCCGGATTACCGCAAGCAGTTGCAGGTCATCTACGGCGCCACCTCGGGCAAGGCGCCCGAAGAGGTGCCCACCTGGGTGACCATGATCGGCGGCGGTGCGCTGCAGGGTGCGAAGGTCGACATCAAATGAAGTCGATCGTCGGACCGCTGATCAAGCTGGTCATCTTCGGCGTGGTCACGGTGGTGACCACGAGTCTGCTCGCCGTCACCATCGCCAATGCGGGCGGTGACGGGGACGCGAAGTTCAACGCCGTCTTCACCGACGCCACGCTGCTCAACCCGGGCGACGACGTGCGCATCGCCGGTGTGCGTGTGGGACAGGTCGAGAGCGTCGAGGTCTACGACCGCAACAAGGCGAAGGTCGCGTTCAACGTCGACCGCGACCGGCTGCCGGACGGGACCCAGCTCTTCATCCGCTACCGCAACCTGACCGGGCTCCGGTACCTCGCGCTCGAGCGCGGGGCGGGCGATCCGTCGCAGACGGTCGCGCAGGGGCACACCTTCGGTCTGAACCCGGGCGTCAAGGACACCCACCCGCCGGTCAACCTGACCGAGCTGTTCAACGGATTCCGTCCGTTGTTCCAACAGCTCTCGGCCTCCGACGTGAACAAGCTGACCGAGCAGATCATCGCGATCTTCGACGGTCAGGGCGGTTCGATCACCCGTCTGGTCAGCGACACCGCCGATCTGACGAACGCGATCGCCGACAAGGACAAGGTCATCGGTGAGCTGATCACGAACCTCACCAAGGTCCTCGACACCGTCAACCGCAACGACGAACAGTTCACCAGCCTGCTCGACAACACCGAGAAGCTCGTGACAGGCCTTGCGGCGCAACGCGGTTCGGTGGGTTCGGCGATCACCTCGGTCTCCAATCTGACCTCGGTCACGGCGAACATCCTCGGTGCGACGCGGCCGTCCATCCAGGGCGACATCGCCGGCCTGAAGTCGCTCGCCGATCAGATCAACGCGCGCGACGAGGACATCGAGGAGACGCTGACCAATCTGCCGATCAAGCTCCAGAAGATCGGCCGCGCAGCGACATTCGGTTCCTGGTTCCAGTTCTACCTGTGCGGTATCGACGTGGTGGCGGGCAACGGCAAGTCGCCGGTGCTGACGCAACCGCTTGTCCCGCTGCCCGACATCAACCATGTGCTCTACACCAGTGCGGCGACGCGCTGCTGGGCCGACGACCGGCCAGGGGGGTGACCACGATGGCAGACAACAACGATCCGAACCCGCGTGACCCGAATGTGAACGACGACGAACGCGACGCGGCTGACGCCCCGGTGCAGCATCCGCACCGGCGCTTCGGCGGCCGGCGCAGCCCGGTCAGCATCGGCGCCATCGGCATCCTCATCCTGATGATGCTCGGACTCAGCTCGTTCTATCTCGCCGAACTGCCGCTGCTCGGCGCGGGTGCGCGCTACACGGCGAAGTTCACCGAGGCCGCCGGCCTCAAGCCGGGCAACGAGGTCCGCGTCGCGGGCGTGAAGGTGGGCGAGGTCGACGACGTCACCCTGGACGGGGACCGCGTCAACGTGACCTTCCGGGTGGAGAACACCTGGATCGGTGACCAGACCCAGGCGACGATCCAGATCAAGACGATCCTCGGTCAGAAGTTCCTGTCGCTGAATCCGCGTGGCAGCGAGCCCGCCGATCCCGACGTCCCGCTGACCGACACGGTCGCCCCGTACGACGTCATCGAGGCGTTCTCCGGTGCGGCCGAGCAGATCGGCGAACTCGACAACGACCAGCTGGCCGAGTCGATGCGCGTGCTGTCGGACACCTTCTCGGGGACCGCGGGTACCACGGGACCGGCGCTCGACGGCATCGCCCGTCTGTCGCAGACGATCTCGAGCCGCGACCAAGAGGTGCAGCGACTGCTCGCCGCGACGAAGGACACCTCGAAGATCCTGGCCGACCGCAACGAGGAGTTCGTGCGCCTCATCGGCGGCGCCGGTCAGTTGCTCGACGAGCTGAACAACCGCCAGCGCAACATCTCGGCGTTGCTGGCCAGCACCACGAGCCTTGGTGATTCGCTCACCGGCATCGTGCGCGACAACGAGGAACAGATCGGACCGGCACTCGACGCGCTGAAGGGCGTGAACGAGCTGCTGCAGCGGCAGAACCAGAACATCCGCGACTCGATCAAGTACATGGCGCCCTTCTACCGCCTGTACGCGAACGTGCTCGGCAACGGTCGATGGTTCGAGTCGTCGGTCGTGAACCTCCTGCCGCCGGCACTGCCGCAGCAGAACACGACGCGGCCGCCGAACAAGCAGGCCATGGAGAACCAGGCCGGAACGGGGGTCGGCTGATGACCGCACCAGACCTGACCCAGAACTCGGGTCCCGGTCGCTGGTTCACGCCGCGGCACATCGTGGTGCTCGTGATCGGGCTGATCCTCGCACTCATCGTCGCGGGTGCGCTGTGGTGGGTGTTCACCTCGGTCGGCACCACCAAGATCACCGCGACCTTCAAGCGGTCGGTCGGCATCTACGAGGGCTCCGATGTCCGGGTGCTCGGGGTGGCGGTCGGCAAGGTCGACTCGGTCACGCCGGAGGGCGACACCGTCAAGGTGACGATGACCGTCGACCGCGGTGTCGAGCTGCCCGCGGATGTCCGTGCGGTGCAGATCATCCCGTCGGTCGTCGCGGATCGCTACATCCAGCTGACCCCGGCCTACACGGGCGGGGAGAAGGCGCCTCGCGACCTCACCCTCTCCGTCGACCAGACGATGGTCCCGGTGGAGGTCGACCAGATCTACGCGAGTGTCAAGGAGCTGTCCGACGCTCTCGGACCCGATGGCGCCAACAAGACCGACGGCACCGGCCGGCAGGGTGCGGTGAGTGAACTCGTCACCACCGGCGCGGAGAACCTCGAGGGCAACGGCGAGAAGCTCGGCGCGGCCATCGAGGGATTGTCGAAAGCGTCGACGACGCTCAGCGACTCGCGCGGCAACCTCTTCGACACCGTCAAGAACCTGAACGTCTTCGTCGGCGCGCTGCGTGAGAACGACGCCCAGGTGCGGCAGTTCAACACGCAGATGGCCTCGTTCAACCAGTTCCTCGCCGGTGAGCGCGAGCAGCTCGCCGCGGCGCTGAACAAGCTGTCGATCGCTCTCGGCGACGTGGCGACGTTCCTTGCCGACAACCGTGAGCAGATCGGGGAGACGGTGAAGGACCTGCAGCCGACGACCCAGGCCCTGCTCGATCAGAAGAACAACCTCAAAGAGGTCCTGACCGTGCTGCCGATCACGGTGAACAACCTGATCAACGCCTACGACGCCGAGTCGGGCACGCTGTCGATGCGCCTGACGATCCCGGACCTGCAGGATCTGATCGGTGCCCAGTGTCGCCTGCTCGACCTCGGCAAGCTGCTGCCGGGCAACCCGGCCGCCGATCAGTTCAGCGACACCCTGCGGCCGCTGATCAGCCAGTGCGAGGAGATCGGTGAGCAGATCCAGGAAGGCGTCCTCGAGCCGCTGCTGCCCGTGCTGCCCTTCGGCATCATGAGCAACAACAAACTGCAGCGTGCGCCGGTGCCGGGCACCGTCCCGGGCAACCCCGATCCGGAGATCGGCAACCCGCCGTCGGAGCGGGCCCCGGCCTCCTCGTCGACCACCCCGCGACCCCGGGGAGGCAACTGATGAACCGCACGTCGATGCGTACGGCGATGGCCGGCGCGGCGCTGTCGCTGACCCTGCTGGTGACCGGCTGTATGTCCAACGGCATCCAGTCGATCCCGCTGCCCGGCGGGGTGAACACAGGCGACAACGCGCGCACGTACAAGATCCAGTTCGACGACGTGCTCGACCTCGTGCCGCAGTCGATGGTCAAACGCGACGGGATCCCGGTCGGGCGCGTGACCAAGGTCGAGGTGCCCAACGATCAGTGGTTCGCCCAGGTCACCGTCGAGGTGCAGAACAACGTCGACCTGTCCGATGAGGCCGAGGCGAGCGTGCAGCAGACCTCGCTGCTCGGTGAGAAGTTCGTGTCGCTCACCGAGCCCGACGGCAGTGCCGACGCGCCGCGCCAGAACCCGGACCAGCCGATCCCGGTGTCGCGGACACGGACCGCCACCGACATCGAACAGGTCCTCGGGGCGCTCGCGCTGCTGCTCAACGGCGGTGGCCTCAACCAGCTGCAGCCGATCGTCACCGAGCTCAACAAGGCACTCGACGGCCGGACCGACAAGGTGCGCGACCTGATCGGCGAGACCGAGGACCTGATCGCCGGCCTCAACCGTCAGCGCGACGACATCATCACCGCGATCGACGGCCTGGCCGAGCTGTCCACCCGGACCGCCGCGCAGACCGCGCAGATCGACCGCATCCTCAAGCAGCTGCCCGCGGGCGTCGAGGTGCTCGAGGAGCAGCGTCCGCAGTTCGTCGAACTGCTGACCAAGCTCGACGAGCTCGGCCAGGTCGGTACCGACGTGCTGGGCAAGTCGCGCAAGGCGCTGATCAACGACCTGAAGGCGTTGCGGCCGGTGCTGACGCAGCTCGCCGCGGCGGCTCCGGATCTGATCACCGCCGCGCCGCTGATGCTCACGCATCCGTTCCCGGACTGGTTGCTGCCGGGTGTGCGCGGTGACTCGACCAACCTGTTCATGACGCTGGACCTCCGCGTGCTCAATCAGCTCGAGGCGCTCGGTGTCGGCCAGGGGACCCCGAGGTACGTCCCGCCCGCTCGGGTGAACGTGCCGGTCGACCGGCGCAACCCGTACTACCGCGGCAACGGCCCGCGCTACGGCTGGCCGACGATCACGCTGCTCCCGCCGGCCCCGAACTCACGTCCGGGACCGAACACCCCGCCGTCGGGTGGCACCTACCCCGCGTCGTTCTCACGCCCGGCCGATGCGGCCGGACAGATGCCGACCCCGGCGGTGCCCGGTCAGGGCATCCTCGACGGTCCGCTGGCCGCCATGGGGCTCGCTCCGGCGGCGTCCGCCGGGAACCCGGCATCCGACCCGTCAGGAGGTGGACGATGATCGGCAAGCTCGTCAAGATCCAGCTGATCGTGTTCGTCGTCGTCGGCCTGGTGGCGCTGGTCTACGTGGGCGCGAAGTACGCCCGTCTGGACAAACTGGCCGGTGTCGGCATGTACACCGTCACCGCCAAGCTGCCCGACTCCGGCGGCATCTTCACCAACGCCGAGGTCACCTATCAGGGTGTGCCCGTGGGTCGCGTCGGCAAGCTGACGCTGACGCCCGACGGCGTGGACGTCGCTCTCGACATCGACTCGGGTGGGCCGGAGATCCCGGCGTCGGCGACCGCGGTCGTCGCGAACCGGTCGGCGATCGGTGAGCAGTTCGTCGATCTGCAGCCGACGTCGTCGGAGGGGCCGTACCTGAAGGGCGGCGACACGATCACCAAGTACGCGCTGCCCGAGCCGCTCGAGGACGTGGTGGCCTCGGCGATCGACTTCACCGATTCGATCCCGGTCGACGACCTGAACACGGTCATCACCGAACTCGGCAACGCGTTCAACGGCCAGGGCGAGAACCTGACCCGCCTCGTCGACTCGCTCGGCAAGCTCTCGCGGGCCGGCGTCGACAACCTGAGCGAGACGGTCGCGCTCATCCAGAACTCGAACGTCGTGCTCGACACGCAGGCCGACCAGTCCGACGCGATCCTGACCTGGTCGCGCAACCTGAACCTGGTGACCGCGACCCTCGCCTCGGCCGATCCCGACCTGCGGCGACTGCTCACCACGGGCACCTTGTCGGCGACGCAGATCTCGGAGCTGATCCAGAAGAACGGAAACGACCTGTCGAAGGTCGTGAAGGATCTCGCCGAGGTGGCCCGCACGATCGAGCCGGCGACCTACACGACGTCGACGACGTTCGCGATGCTCTCCGCGCTGTCGGCGGGCAGCCACGCACCCGCGCCGGGCGACGGCCAGATCCACTTCGGTGTCGTCCTCGAGACGAACAACCCCGCGGCCTGTACGCGCGGATACGAGAGCACCGACGCGGTGTTGGCCGAGGCTCGTCGCCAGAACCCGGACTTCGACGTCCACTACGACGACTTCGCGTTCAACACCGAGGCGAAATGTACGGTGCCGTTCGGTAATCCGACGGGTGTCCGCAGTGCCGGGCGTGCCCAGTACGCCAACCCGGCGTACCCGCAGCCGTGGGACAACACCCCCAAGAAGGATCCCGACAAGCTCAACCTCAACCCGCTCGCCCAGCAGCTCGCAGCGCTGCTCGGCGTCCGGCCGCGCTAGACCCGACCACCCGACGAGCGTCGCCGCCCCTGATCGGACCTCCCACGGTCCGAACCTCGGCCTTGGCTTGCGCTCAGGAGCGATATATACAGTGTGTTCCCGATGACTGGCACCGCAGAACCGACAGAGAACAAGCCCGGCGGCCCCCGTCCCGCCCTGCGGCGGGCGGCGAAGTCCGCACCGTTCGTCCTGGCTGCCGTGGCGGTCGTGGTCGGCGTGGTGCTCGTCGCCGTGTTCGGTGTGCGGGCCTACAACGTCTACTTCGACGAGTACCCGGCGCAGGAGACGCGCGACGCCGCCACCCAGGCCGCCGAGCAGGCCGTCCTCAACATCACGACGATCGACCCGGCCGACGTCGACGGCTTCCGCAAGCGTGCGGAGGCGTCCCTGACCGGGAAGGCCAAGGACGAGGTGCTCGGCAGTGAGAAAGACGGTGAGGGCGGCAACGTGCTCGACATGCTCGGGACCGCCGGACCGAACACCGCCAAGCTGAACGCGCGCCTCTTGCGCAGCGCACCGAGCGAGGTCGACGCCGACGAGCAGAAGGCCAAGGTGCTCGTCTACGTCGTGACGACGCTCGAACGCCCCGGCCAGCCCGGGATCGACGAGACACGCGGCTTCGACGTCAGCATGACCAAGGACGGCGACACCTGGAAGGCCGAGAACATCCTCGGTCTGGAGGGCATCGCCTACGCCGACGGCGGTGGCGCGCCCGCCCCCGCGGCCCCGGCCCCGGCTCCGGAAG
>NZ_JAFFZF010000107.1:0-1021 GCF_016924115.1 Gordonia sp. BP-119 | reverse complement strand
ACCCGGACCTCGCCGTCGACCTCGACAGCGAGGATGGGTTGGCGCACGCCGTCGCGGATCGAATCGACGAACTCGGCGGTCAGGGTGGCCTCGGCCTCGGTGCGAATGTTGGTGTCGATGACCAGATCGGCCGGGTTGAGGTGGCGCAGCTCGCCCGTCGCGGTGACGGTCTCGGTGGTGGTGTTGTGTGTCATGGGGTTTCTCCCTTACTGTGGTGGGTGAGACCCCGGCCAGCTTGACCCTGGCCGGGTTTTCTTTTGTCCGCGTACCGGATTGCGACGCGGAAGCTTCTTTTACAGGTCGCCGATCTCTTCCCAGTGGGCGATCGCGTCGGCGGCGGCGAGGGCGGGGGACAGGTCGTTGTTGTATGCGTCTTTCCAGCCGAAATCGGGCAGGTCGCGGTGGCTGAATCCGTTGGTGCGTCTGCGGATTGCTCGGTCGACTCCGTACATCCACACGGCGAATTCGCGGTCGCCGTCGGCCTCGGTGAGGCGGTTCGGTTCGTGCTGGGCGATCTGGTCGGCGGCGGCGTCGACGTTGGCGGGGTCCTTGGTGGCGATCCAGGCGTTCATGTCGGTGGGTCCTTTCGGGTTGTTGTGCGGGTTAGTCGTGGGTGAAGGTGCGGCCTGCGCCGAGTTGGTCGATTCCGCAGCATTCGCAGAGCCAGTAGCCGGGTGGGTCGATGTCGTCGGCCTGGGTCAGGTAACCGTGATCGGCCATGAACGCCAGGACCTGGGCGGTGCTCTCGGTGTTGAGGGCGGTCATGTCTCCGTAGGCGACGGCGACCGCGCAGCTGTTGCACAGCTGGTAGGCGGTGGTGGTGGCGCTGGTCATGGTGACCCCTCCCGTTGTGAGTGCTGGTTTGCGTTTGCACTGGCCATCTCTTTGCCGGAGGGAGTGGGCTGCAAGGGAGGAAGTGAAAAAGTCATCCGGGCCGTAGGCCTGCAAACCCGTAGGGCGGGTTAGTTTTTCACGCCCTTGCGGGCCGCGAGTGGAGGTAAGAGAATGCGGCAGGGCAACG
>NZ_JAFFZF010000106.1:0-1210 GCF_016924115.1 Gordonia sp. BP-119 | reverse complement strand
TCCACGAGGTCGGCGGCGGTGAAGTACCGCACTTTGTGCCCGGCGTGCACTGCGGCGATCCCCAGCCCGATCAGGGTGTGGCTCTTACCGGTCCCGGCCGGGCCAATCAAGGCCAGGTTATGTTGAGCCCGAACCCATTCCAGTGACGACAGGTAGTCGAAAGTGTTGGCCGGGATAGAGGATGCGGCCACGTCGAACGATTCCAAGGTTTTGGTGACTGGGAACCCGGCAGTCTTGAGTCGGTTGCGGATGTTGGAGGCATCACGGGCGGCGATCTCGGCCTCGACCAGTGTTCGCAGCACTTCTTCGGGTGTCCATCGCTGAGTTTTCGCGGTGAGTAGGACCTCGGGTGCGCTACGGCGGATCGAGGCCAGTTTCAATCGGCGTAGCGCCAGATCCAGATCGGCTGGTAGCGGTGGCACTGTCTGGGGTGCAACGGGTTTCGATGTTGTGGTGGTCATGACACCTCCTTGTCGCCGGCGCCGAGTTTGTAGGCCTCCAGCGAGCGGGTGGGGGCGGTAGGCAGGTGGCCCAGCAGTGCTGTGCCGGCCGGTCGCGGGTTGGGGATGCCGGCTCCGGCATCGAGGATCGAGCGCACATCGGCGGCCTTGAACCGTCGGAACGCCACCGCCCTGGTCAGGGCGGTGAGCACCTGTTCGTGGCCGTGGGAGGTGATGAGTCCGAGGATGTCATCGAGTTCACCGGCCAGGCGGGTATTACCGATCGCCGCGGCACCGACTAGGAACTGCTCGGCTGGTTCTCCGAGATCGCAGAACTGTTTTTCGGCAGCAGTTTTCGGTCGTGGTGCACGACTAAGGGGTGTGCGTGGCCCGCCGTAATGATCGTCGTTGAGGACCACCTCTCCTGGTGCAGCCAACGCATGCTCGGCGACCACCTCGCCCGAGGCGGGCTCGGCGATCAGGAGCGTTCCACCGTCCTGGAGGAGGGTCACGGTGGCGCCGATGAGCCGGTTAGGAACCGAGTAGCGGGCCGAGGCATACCGGATACAGGAAAGACGGTCGACTTTACGGGTGACCGGCGGCGGGCCGACCTGAGCACGCAGAGACGGTAACGCCGCCAACACTTTCCGTTCACTCACCAGCTGGTCAGTGGGCACCGTCAGCGTATCGCTGTGGCGTCGAGTGTTGACCTCGGCACACCAGTCCCACGCAGCCCGGTTCGCCAGATGCACATCCAGCTGCACGTCGTC
>NZ_JAFFZF010000105.1:0-1230 GCF_016924115.1 Gordonia sp. BP-119 | reverse complement strand
GAGGCGGCGTTTGAGGCAGCGCATCGCCTCGCGAGGGGTCTTGTTTTCGGCCTTCTTCTTCTCGTAATAGGCGTGGCCGAGGGTGTCGGGCATGCGTGCCTGGGTCAGCGCGATGCGGTGGATCGCGGCATTGATCTGGCGGTTGCCCGACCGGGTGAGTCGATGGCGTCCGGGGTTGGCCGACCACACCGGCACTGGGGCGATTCCCGCGTGGCGGGCGAACTGGGCCTCCCCGGGGAAGCGGGTGATGTCGGCGGATTCGCCGAGGAGTTTCGCGGCGCTGAGCGCGCCACAGCCGGGCATCGCCAACAGGGTGGGCACCGCGTCGGAAACCTTCTTGGTGATCTCCTTTTCGACCTCATTGATCTCCACGGTCAGGTCGTAGATGGCGGCGACTTCCTTGCCTGCCAGGCGGGCATCGACACTGCTGTGAGGCTCCAGCCAGGTTTGCAGCGCTTTCTGATGCTTCTTCGCCGTCAACCCACCCTTTTTGATGTGGTACTCGGGATCGAGTTGATGCACCCGCCACAACACCCGGTTGATCTTCGAGGTTCGTTCGCGCACAAGGCAATCCCGATAGTCCACGAGAGCTTTCATCTCGTAGGACACGGCATCGTGAGACGCCACCGGAAGGTCGGGTTCGCGTGCAGCGGCCCGAGCCACAGCCAACGCGTCGATCGGATCGGACTTGCCGCGTTCACGTCCGGTACGCCGATGTTCGGCCATCAAGTGCGGCGCTACCCGCACCACCTTCTGATCGGCGCCCAGCAGGTCGCGTTCGAGCCGGGCCGACATGTTGCGGCAGTCCTCGATGGCCCACAACACCTCGGTACCGAAACGAGCGTGAGCCCACTGCATGGCTGTGCGGTGACCGGCCGTCGTGGCCGGCACCACCGTGGATCCGAGTTGTTTGCCGACAGCGTCGACCGCGACGAAGGTGTGCGTGCGCTTGTGTACATCGGCACCGATAACGATCATGGAAGATGCCTTCCTGTCAGAGTGGAGTGGCGACAGTCGGGCCGGTCGGCGGACACATCTCAGTCGGGGCGATGCCACGCTCCTATCAAGTCACGCCGGCCGGTCCTGACACACCAGGCATCGGCACAATGAGCCAACACCAGCCCAATACAGCCAGGGGCGGTAACCAGCGGTAGAGCCAGATGCCTGATGGTCAGAACCCAACCACCACCGAAGTGGCTAGACAACCCTGACACTGAAACCAGCGGTGGG
>NZ_JAFFZF010000104.1:0-1275 GCF_016924115.1 Gordonia sp. BP-119 | reverse complement strand
CGATGGCCGAGCATCTCGACATGTCACAGTCAACCGTGTCGCGTGTGTGGCGGGCGTTCGGATTGGCTCCGCACAAACAGGATTCGTGGAAGCTGTCGAGAGATCCCTTGTTCACCGAGAAGGTCCGTGAATCACCCCTGGTTTGATGCCGCTTCCTTCTGAGTCAGGAAGGATGAGCACATGCCTAAGAAGATCGATCCGGAGGTCCGTTCGAGGGCCTTGCGTTTGCTGGAGGCGCACGGCGGCGAGTACACGTCGTTGACTGCCGCGGCAGAGGCGATCGCCAAGCAGGTCGGTGTCGGTGGGGAGACGGTACGTCGGTGGGCCGTGCAGGCCCAGGTCGATGCCGGCGCCCGGTCGGGGACCACGTCGAAGGAGTCCGCTGAGATCAAGCGACTCAAGGCGGAGAACAAGCAATTGCGAGAGGACGTTGCCATTTTGAAAGCGGCGACGACTTTCTTCGCGGGGGAACTCGACCGCCGCAACCGATGATCGTGGCGTTCATAGATCAGATGCGCGCCAACGGTTTTGCGGTCGAGTCGATCTGTCGGGTCTTGCGTGAGCAGGGCTGCATGATTGCCGCACGAACCTACCGGGCATCGCGAACACGCACGCCTGCCGCTCGGACCGTCTCCGATGCCCACGTCGTCGATGCGGTGCGCACCGTGGTCTGGCGCACCGATGACGACGGCCGGCGGAAGATGACTCCGGAGGGCCTCTACGGGCGGGTGAAGATGCGCGCCCATCTGCATCGGACAACACTGCCCGGGGTGTCCTATGGCGCCGTTGATCGAGCGATGAAAGTGCTAGGCCACAACGGGATTCGAAGGTCCAAGGGAGTCCGTACGACCGTGCGGTCCGCTGATGGTGTACGTGCGGAGGATCTGGTGAATCGACAGTTCAGTGCCGTCGAGCCGAACCGGGTGTGGGTGACCGATTTCACCTACTGCCGGACGTGGGCGGGGTGGGTGTACGTGGTGTTCATCATCGACGTGTTCTCACGTCGGATCGTGGCGTGGCACGCCTCGACGTCGAAGACGGTGGAGCTGGTGACGGTCCCGCTTCGGATGGCGCTGTGGCAGCGGAAACGAGAGGGTCATCCGGTGAAAGCTGCTGAGCTGATTCATCATTCGGATGCTGGAAGTCAGGGCGGATTCAACTGGTCGTCGCAACACCATGATCATGGAGGTGTTTGCGGTGGCTACGGCGGACTGGAGTCGGAGGACCAGCGATGTGGCGGTAGGTGTTCGTCGGCAGTGGCGTGCTGATCGTGCA
>NZ_JAFFZF010000103.1:0-1284 GCF_016924115.1 Gordonia sp. BP-119 | reverse complement strand
TCGGCGTCGAAGGTGAAATCGTCGACGACGAAACCACCAGCAACCGCCGGCATGTGTGGCTTGGGTTTGATCACCGCGTTCCATCGTGTCCGCGCCAGCGTGGCCAGCATGTCACCGGAGGCATACGCTGAATCACCCAGCACCTCACGATCGTCGGCGTCGTCGGCGACGGTCGGATCGCTCAGCAACAACCGTGCCCCGACTGCTCCGTCGGAAGTGTCCGGACCAGCGGCTTTGGTCATCTCGATCGCGGTGACCAACCCGGTCTCCGGTTCATTGACGATGTGGCCCTTGAACCCGTCCTGCTGGCGTGCCCGGGTTTTGTGGGCGTGCCGGGTGTCGGTATCGACGGTGGAGATCACCCGGTCCGGGGCGGTCCGGGGCGCGATGCGCCAGCGTCCGTCGGTGCCATCAGAACCTGGTGCCGGTTCCACATCCTGGCCGGTCACCAATGCCAGCAATGCCACCGCCTGCGCCTGGGCCTGGTTACTCGGTTCCTTGTCGATGGCCTCGAGGTCCAGACCGTCGAGCACGGCCAACCCATCTTCGACAAGGGCGCTGATCAGGTCCTGTTGAGCACACTCATCATCCCAGGCGATCCGCGGCTTGCCGGGCCGGTCATAGCCGCCGCCGGTCAACGCGGCCAGACGAGTCGCGTGCTGCTCGACCACCACCGCACCACCGTCGACCTCTCGGGCGACCCGCCGGATCGCCGCGATCACCTGGGTGATGGCGTCCTGGCGGGCCACCGCGTCATCGAAGATCGTCGAATCCAGCGCTCGACGACTCTTACCCGCGAGCACCCCGGTGGTGGTGATGACCTCGCGTACCACCTCGAAAATGCGGTGCGGCCGATCGCTGGCTGCCAGTCGCCGACGCCAGTACGTCAGAGTCGACGGATGAAAACCTTTGTTACCCAACACGAATCCACACGCCGCTTTCCACCGCAGATCGAAAGTGACCGCATCAGCGGCTTCGCGATCGGACAAACCCTGCAGCGTTTGCAGCACGATCACCGACGCCATCGTGGCCGGCGGGATCGACGGACGGCCCCGGCCGCTGGGAAACAGGTCCGCGAACATCTCCGCAGGAAACAACTGCTCGCGATGAGCAGCCAAAAACGCGAACACACTGCCCTCGGCCAGCAAATGCCCGACGACCGAGTTCACATCCAGAAACTCACCCTGACGATCCGGCTCACCCTGCATACCCACCAGGATCCCAGCCCACCAGGCAAACCCGCTCACCCCACACCGAAACGACACCGACTATTTCAGCAGTCTC
>NZ_JAFFZF010000102.1:0-1300 GCF_016924115.1 Gordonia sp. BP-119 | reverse complement strand
TGAGGTTCCCCTGAAAAAGTGGACACGGTTAGCTTGTTTGCTGACTTGTGTGTGATCTGATTTCGAAGTCGATAGGTGAGACCATCCCTAGCGAGCTATGCCTTCTGTCATGGTTGTAGAATCGGATGTAATTGTCAAGTCCGGCAGCAAGATTCGCGTAGCTGCCGTACGCGTGGCGCTTGTAGTTCTCGTGTTTGACCGTTGACCACAACGACTCGGCGCCGGCGTTGTCCCAGCAGATGCCGGTCGCGCCCATCGAGCGTTGCAAACCATGTCGACGGCACGCTGAAGCCATGTCGTAGCTGGTGTACTGACCGCCTCGGTCGCTGTGCAGAATGGTGCCGGCCACCGAACCGCCACGAGTGAGCACTGCAGCATCCACCGCGTCCTCGACGAGCTCGGTGCGCATGTGATCTGCCAGCGACCAGCCCAGCACTCGACGCGAGTGCTCGTCTCGGATCGCGCACAGGTAGGCGTCCCCTTCGCCGCAGGTCAGATAGGTGATATCGGAGGTCCAGACCAGGTTGATGCCGCCGCGATCGAAATCGCGGCCGACCCGGTCCGGCGGGAACGACGCGGCCGGATCGACCTGGGTGGTCCTGACCTTGAACGTGCGCGGACTGATGCCCTCGATGCCCATCTCGGCCATGATCTTGGCGACGGTGTTCTCCGAGACCGCCACCCCCTCAGCGTGCAGATCGGCGGTAATGCGCGGTGAACCGTAGATGCGTCGCGAGGCCTGCCAGTGCGCCAGAATCTTCACTTCCAGATCCCGGCGCCGCTGCTGTCGGGGCGTCAACTCGACACGATGTTGCCGATCTGCCCACGCGTAGAATCCGGACCGCGACACACCCAGGAGAGCAACAAGTTTCGTCACGTCGTGGTTGGCGCACTCCGCGGCGATGAGTTCGAAACGACTCACCGATGATGCTGCGCCGCAAAGTACGCCGATACTTTTTTCAGGAATGCGATATCACGGTCCTTCTCGGCGAGTTCGGCACGCAGCCTGGTCAGTTCTGAGCGTTCACTCGCCGACAGATCTTGGTCGGGCGGCACCTTGCGAACATCATCGGCGACGCCGTCTCGAAGCCGCTCAGCCCGAACCCATTTGCCCAGCAGATTCTCATGCACATTGAGTTCCCGAGCCACCTCGGTGATCGGCCGACCACCATCAATCACCCGACGAGCAGCCTGAGCCTTGTACTCCGGCGTAAACGACCGCCTCCTGGACATGTCGACATCCTTCCAGCAGGACCCCTGGCCCCACTATCTCGGTGTCCACTCAAACTGGGGAGGCTCA
>NZ_JAFFZF010000101.1:0-1329 GCF_016924115.1 Gordonia sp. BP-119 | reverse complement strand
TCACCGTCATCGCCTGGGCCTTCAGTTCCGGGTCGACACGACGAACACAGGGTGGGGACTTTTATCTGGCCACCAGCGGGGACCTCGACCTGGCCACCAGTGGGGACTTTCTCATGGCCATGGACACTGGTGGACAGCAACCTTCAGCTACTCAGTGGACTGGCACAGGTCGCCGCACAGCTTCGGGCTCCCGCACGGGAGGTCGGCGATTCTGACTCGGCAACCGGCTTCTATCTCCCCGCGGATGCGTTCAAGGACCAGCAGTTCAGTCAGGTCGCTCGACAGTTCATCTCGTCCGACGGGAAAACCGTGCGCTATGCGGTACAGACCGCCTACGACCCATACTCTGCCGATGCAATGACGCTGGCGAACGAGCTGTCCAGCGTCGCCGAGAACGCGATGCCGAACACCACTCTGGAGGGCGGACGTGCTTCTGTTGCGGGCTTTCCTGCGATCAATGCCGACGTCCAGCGACTGTTGTCGTACGATTTCAAACTGCTCGGCATAGCCACCCTTCTCATCGTGGGTCTGATCCTGATGCTGCTGTTGCGGGCCGTCGTTGCACCTGTCTATCTCCTTGCAACCGTCGTCTTGAACTACATGGCGGCTCTCGGTATTGGTGTGCTCGTACTTCAACACATCCTCGGTGCCGGGATCGCCTGGCCCGTGCCACTGGTGTCGTTCATTGTCTTGGTGGCGGTGGGCGCCGACTACAACATGCTGCTGGTGTCACGGCTGAGAGAGGAAACGAGGTGGAGCGTGCGGGTCGGCGTAATGCGTACCGTCGCTTACACCGGGTCGGTCATCACCTCGGCTGGGTTGATATTCGCGGCCAGCATGTTTGGGCTGATGGTCGGGTCCATCGATGTGATGGTGCAAATCGGGTTCATCATCGGTGTCGGTTTGCTGCTCGACACGTTCCTGGTGCGGACCTTAGTAGTCCCGGCGCTAGCGGTGCTGCTGGGCACTGCGAGCTGGTGGCCGGGTGACATCGACCGTTTCCGGCTCGCCCCTTGACCATCGCAAAAGTCACGCGGACGGACCCATGGGGATCTGACAAGCGTCGGTCGCTGAATATCCCGACCATTCCGTC
The DNA here is from genome assembly GCF_016924115.1 of Gordonia sp. BP-119. Taxonomy (NCBI): domain Bacteria; kingdom Bacillati; phylum Actinomycetota; class Actinomycetes; order Mycobacteriales; family Gordoniaceae; genus Gordonia; species Gordonia sp. BP-119. The sequence goes on along the minus strand of NZ_JAFFZF010000101.1, from coordinate 236 downwards.
AACAGGTAGGAGGGGCATAAGCATGACGCAGCACCGTCGCCCGTGATAGATGAGTTGCGTCCTAATTCAAACGCTAGCTGCACTGACCTTGGTACGCGGCTGGCTGGTGGTTGAACCGCCCCGGGTCTGTCGGAGGCTCTCGAACCTGTGAAGGATGGAGAGCATGGCAGCACCACGCAAGTACAGTGAGGAACTCAAGGACCGGGCCACCCGGATGGCATGTGAAGCGCGACGAG
>NZ_JAFFZF010000100.1:0-1336 GCF_016924115.1 Gordonia sp. BP-119 | reverse complement strand
TGAACCGTCCTGGGTCTGGTGGAGACCGTGATCTCACCAGGAGAATGCCGGTATGGGTGCACTGAGGAAGTTTGATCCAGAGACGCGTGAGCGGGCTGTGAGGATGTATCACGACCACCTCGCCGAGCATGGCGGCGGAAAGCTCGCCGCCCGGAAACACGTGGGCGCATTGCTCGATATCAACCAGGCGACGTTGCGGAACTGGATCGAGAAGGACCGGCCGATCGTGACTGCGCGGGGAACGATGACGGTGGGCGAGCAGGACGCCGAGTTGGCGGCGCTTCGCAAGGAGAACGCTGAATTGCGAAGGGCCAATGAGATTTTGAAGACAGCGTCGGCGTTTTTCGCCGCGGCGGAGGTCGACCGCCGACTGCGGTGATCGTTGATTACATCGACGCTCACAAGGGTCGGTTCGGGGTCGCCCCGATCTGCCGAGTGCTCACTGAGCACGGCGTGCAGATCGCCCCGTCCACCTACTACGCCCGCACGCAAGCGGGTCCGGTCTCGGTGACACGATTGGCCGAGGCGTACGACGCTCACGCGGTCTACCAGGCGTTTCATCGCAATCGTGGCGTGTACGGCGTCCGCAAAATCTGGCACACGATGCGCCGCGAGGGCCGTGAGATGGGCCGTGATCAGGTGGGCCGACTGATGGGGATCTGCGGGATCGCCGGAGTCACCCGCGGAAAACATCGCACGATCACGACCCAGCGCGATGATCGCGCGCCGCGGCATCCTGATCTGGTGGAGCGCAAGTGGTCATTGCCGGCCAGGCCAGATCAGTGGTGGGTGGCTGATTTCACCTACTGCTGGACCCTGGCAGGGTTCGTTTACACCGCGTTTCTCGTCGATGTGTACTCGCGTCGAATCCTCGGGTGGCGGGTGATGACGAGCAAGTCGACACCGTTGGTGACCAGCGTTCTCGAACAGGCCTTGTTCACCCGACGTAGAACCGACTTCTCGTTCACTGCAACAGGTTTGATTCATCACAGCGATGCCGGAAGTCAGTACACAGCGCTGGCGTTCACCGAAGCATTACGCGACTCCGGCTTGGCCGGATCGATCGGGTCGGTCGGCGATGCACTCGACAATGCGTTGATGGAATCAGCCATCGGGTTGTACAAGACCGAACTGATCGAGCGCCAGCGATCGTGGACCGGGCGCGCAGAAGTCGAGCGCGAGACCGCCGCCTGGGTGCACTGGTACAACACCGAGCGGCTGCACTCATCGATCGGCTACTGCCCGCCCATTGAGTACGAGAGGCGCTACCGTGAGACAGCCACCTCCGAGATGGCGGTGGCCTAAACGAGGTCTCCATCCGATCCAGGACGGTTCA
>NZ_JAFFZF010000010.1:0-121506 GCF_016924115.1 Gordonia sp. BP-119 | reverse complement strand
GCGTCGCCCGGGACCCCCACCGCCCGTTCCGCCTCGTCCCGGACCGATGCCCGGCCAGGCGCCCCCCGCGCCGCGGCCGGGCCCTGGGCCTGTTCCGGCGCCCGGACGAGGCGCTCCCGGGCCCGCGGGCGCCGTCGGCGATCTGACACCGGGGCTGGTCGACACCGACATCTGGACCGATGCGATGGTCGAGGCCGCGGGCATCCCGATCGTCGACGTCCCGTTCGTCACGGTCGGCTCGGGCATCGGGTCATTCGTGACCGTCGACTATCTGCGCATCTGCGGGGTGCCGCTCGACCGGATCGCGGTGCTCGGCCCCCAGGACGTGCCCTGGCACAGCTACGAGTACCTGACCCGGGTGTCGCAGATCCCGCGCACGGAGCGCCTGCGTTCGGATTCGGCGTCGACCCCGGACAACATCTGGGGTTTCCCGTCGTACGCGGTGCGGGAGGCCTGGGCGGACAAGAAGCTCAAGCCACTGTGGAATGTGCTGGTGGAGCCCGTTTTCGCGAACTTCTACACGCCGAGGGCCGGGCAGGCGTTCGAGTCGATGCAGAAGGAATGCGAGCGGATCGGCTATCTGAAGTGCCTGCACCGTGGTCAGGTCCGGATGATCCGACGCCGCGCCGCCGGTGGCTACTTCACGATTCTCACACCGCCGCAGGGGACTTCGCCCACCAAGCGGGTGGCCTTCCGCAGCCAGTGGGTCCATGTCGCGATCGGATACCCGGGGATCAAGCTCCTGCCCGATCTCCAGGCGTTCCGCGAGACCTACCGCGACGCCAGCAAGGTCGTCAACGCCTACGAGTCGCACGAGCACATCTACCAGTCGCTGCAACGCAAACCCGGCACCGTGGTGATCCGCGGTGCGGGGATCGTCGCGTCGCGGGTCCTGCAGCGGCTCATCGACGATCGCGACGCGTACGGGCTCCAGACGCAGATCGTGCACCTCTTCCGCACGTACTACGACAAACCCCACGGCCCACACATCTTCATGCGGCGCAAGGGCAAAGACGGTTGGGCCTACCAGGGCTTCAACTATCCGAAGTCGGTCTGGGGCGGGCAGCTCAAGGCCCGCATGCGCAAGCTCGAGGGACACGAGCGCGCGGAGGCGTACAAGCAGATGGGCGGGACGAACACCCCTGTCCGCGACGACTGGCAGGAGCAGTTGGCCCGTGGGCGGCGCGAGGGCTGGTACCGCGTCGCCGTCGGCAAGGCGGAGAGTCTGCTGCCGGCTGCGGGCGGGCAGGGGGTGGTGACCACCGTGCGGGTCGACCCGCATGCACCGATCCGGCAGGACCACCGGCCCGACGGCACCTTCGAGATCTACGCCGACTACGTGATCGACTGCACCGGACTCGAAGCCGACGTCCGCGAGCACCGCCTGCTGCGTGATCTGCTGGACCACACCGGCGCCGGCATCAACCCGGTCGGCCGCATGGACGTCGAACGCGACTTCGAGCTGAAGGGGACGCGCAGCGGAAACGGCAAGCTGTACGCCTCGGGCAGCGCGACGCTCGGCGGTTACTTTCCCGGCGTCGACACCTTCCTCGGTCTGCAGATCGCCGCCCTCGAGATCGTCGACGACCTTGCCCGCCAGGGGTTCTGTCGACGACTGACGCCCTGGCGATCGACCGCCCAGTGGTGGCGCTGGATGAACAACAAGGGAGTCGACTGACATGTTGCCCACCCTGTGGGGGCGAATCCAGACCCGCGTGCTGGTGCTCGGCATCCTCGGCGGCCTGTGGACCATCGTGCTCGTCCCGTTCCTGTGGCTCATCTCCTCGGGGGACCCGTCGATCCTCGACGTCTACCGGGTCGCCTTCACCGTGCTCGTCACCGTCATCGTCCTCGGGGTGCTGTGGGAATTCCTGTACCACTTCCTGCAGCAGTTCCGCTGGGAGAAGGACTGGCCGACCCTTTTCGGGCTCCTCACGGCGATCAACGAGGGCATCCTGGTGTGGATCGTGATCGACGGCACCGGACTGATCCCGGAGTCGCTGCAACCGTCGCCCGTCGTGTTCACCGTCCAGTTCGTCACCACCTGGTTGCTGGTGTGGGTGGCGGTCAACGGTCCACTACGCGCCGTCTTCCCCCACTGGCGATTCCAGGGAGGACGGTTCCTGTGACCGGTCCGGGCGACATCCCGAGCGTCACGCCGACGGTGACGCTGATCCCCGGTGCGGGGATCGTGATCCGTACCCCGGCGTTTCTGTGCCTGACGAACGACGCGGTGCCCGTGTCCTTCCTCACCGATCTGCTCGACATCGAATCTGCGGTGGTCGTGCCGGATTCGGCACCGCGGCGGGGCCGGCACCTGGTACGGGCGCTGGCTCAGCTGGTGGCCACCGCCGACGACCCGGTCGACATCGCCTTCGCGGCTCCCGACAATGCCGGCATCGCGATCTTCCTCTCGGGCCGGGTGTACGGGGAGACCGACGGCAAGCGGATCGAGCCGCCCGCGGGCGATTCCTATGACCGCGCCGTGCCGTGGCCGTTCGAGGGTCTCGGGCTCTACCTCGCCGGCACGAAGCCCGCGGAGGTCGGTGACGAGCGCTTCGACCTGGTCCAGGGCACGGTGCCTGCCGCGGGCGCGCTGCTGCACACCCCGCTGGGGTTGCGCGGCACCGAATTCCACTCCCTGGCCGAGCGCCCGCCGCAGCCGCAGCCGCGGCCGGAACCGGCGGCGGCGCGGCCGGAACCGGCCGTCGAACCGTCCCGACCCGATCCGGACGCGGGTCCACCGACCGAGGCCCTGGACGATCTCGACAAGCCGGCACCCGGGGCGCCGGAGCCCCCGGCGCCCGAGCCCATCCGGAAGCGGTCACCCTTCGACGACTTGCCGCCGGAGCCGGACCCGATGGGCACGACCGAGCGGATGGCGCCCGGCGCCGATGGTGGTGCCGACCTGCCGGCGCCCGATCCGTTGCCGTTCACCTCGACTCCGCTGGGCGGTCCGTTCGGGTCGGAACCGTTGTCTCCGAACGCTTCCCGCCTACTCGAGCGGCCGCCGCGGGACGCCACCCCGCCGAGCGGCCGGCCCCGCGTCGAGCCGGCTCCCGCGCCGAATCCGTTCGCCGAACCGCTCGAACCGCGCGCGCCGCTGCCCAAGGAGGAGCATCAGAAACCCGCGACCGAGGTCGTCAAGATCGAGGCGTCGCGGGCCATGGTGCACGGCATCCGTTGTTCGCGAGGCCATCTGAACCATCCGCAGTCGTGGCTGTGCGGGGTCTGCGGAATCCGGATGGACCAGTTGACGACGTTCCTCGTCGAGGGCGAACGGCCCCCGCTGGGCTGGTTGCTGCTCGACAACGGGTTCACCTTCCTCCTCGACGAGGACCTGGTGATCGGCCGGGAACCGGGATCGGCCGGCGGTGGACCGGCGGGTTCGCCCAAACCGATTCGCGTGCAGGACGAGACAGGTCAGCTCTCGCGCCGCCACGTGGAGATCCGGCTGGTGGAGTGGACGGTGCAGCTGGTCGACCTCGGGTCGGCGAACGGCACCTTCGTCACCGATCCGAGCAGCGGCAACCGGGAGACCCGGCTGCTCCCGCATCGTGCCCACGTGCTGGTGCCGGGGTCGCATGTCCGGATCGGGGGGCGCCACTTCATCTTCGAGTCACACCACGCCCGTATCTGAGAACGGATCCGAGGTCATGGACAAACACACGGTCGCCTTCCTGCTGCTCGACGTCGCGATCGTCATCGCCGCCGCCCGGGTGGGTGGGATGATCGCGCGCGCCTGCCGTCAGCCGGCCGTGGTGGGCGAGATCGCCGCCGGGATCGCGTTGGGTCCCAGCCTGCTCGGGCTCCTGCCCGGCAATCCCGACCAGTGGCTCTTCCCCGACGACGTCCGGCCGCTGCTCGGTGCGCTGGCCCAGATCGGCCTCGTCCTCTTCATGTTCATCGTCGGCCTCGAACTGGACATGCGGCTGACCAAAGGGCGTGAACGCGCGGCGGCCAGCATCTCGGCATTCTCGATCGCGCTGCCGTTCGCCCTCGGCGCAGCCCTCGGCCTGCTGCTCTATCCCTCGCACGACATGGTCGGGGGAATGGAGATCGAGCGGCTGGGGATGGTGCTGTTCATGGGTGTCGCGATGTCCATCACCGCCTTCCCGGTACTGGCGCGGATCCTCACCGACCGCGGGATGATGAGAACGATTCCCGGGGTGTTCAGCCTGGCCGCGGCCGCCATCGACGACATCCTCGCCTGGACACTGCTGGCGTTCATCATCGCCATCATCCAGGGCGGCAGTCCGCTCGAGGTCGCCAAGATCGTCGGACTCACGCTCGTCTACGCCGCGGTGATGTTCGGTGTCGTCCGTCCACTGCTGGCGAAGCTGATCGCCTGGCGCGACAGCGCCGGCCGGCTCACGCCGGACATCCTGGCGGTCATCCTGATCGGACTCTTCCTGTCGGCGACGGCCACCGACGTCATCGGCATCCATCAGATCTTCGGCGCCTTCATTTTCGGCGCGGTGATGCCGAAGGTGGGAGCCGAACAGCTGCACCGGGAGATTCTCGAACGGCTCGAGCAGGCGAGCGTGCTGCTCCTGCTGCCGATGTTCTTCGTCGTCACCGGCCTCAACGTCGACCTCACCCAGATCGGCGTCGCGGGCATGGGGCAGCTGCTGCTGGTCCTGCTCGTCGCGATCGCGGGCAAGTTCCTCGGCGCCTATGCGGGCGCGCGGGCGAGCGCCATCCCCACCAGACAGAGCGCGGCCATCGCGGTGCTCATGAACACGCGGGGACTCACCGAGCTGGTGATCCTGGCCGCGGGGCGCGAACTCGGTGTGCTGAGTGACGAACTGTTCGCGATGCTCGTGGTGATGGCGCTCGTGACCACGATCTTGACCGAACCCCTGCTGCGCGTGGTGTATCCGGACAAGGTGGTGGCCAATGACATCGCCGCCGCCGAACGTCGCGCCCTGGCCACCGCCACTGCCCCGCGGGTTCTGGTGCTGATGCGTGATCCCGTCGGGACGACCGCCGACCTGCGGGCGCGGCATCGGCGAATGCTGGACTGCACCACGGGATTCGACGTAGTCCTGGCCGGGTTGCTCACCGCCCCGGACCGGTCCGTGCGTCCGCTCGAGGTCGGGATTCCGGTCGTACCGGACTTCGCGGCGATCGCATCGGCCGTCGAGCGCCTCAACGAGCTGGGCTCGTCGCTGACCGGCGCGGGTGCGGTGTCGGTGCTGTGCCGGTTCAGCGCCGATCCCGCAGCCGACCTCGAGGCCATGTCGGAGAACGCCAATGCCGACCTCGTCCTCGTGGACAGTGACGACCGGCCCCTGGGGGAGTCGCTGCGATCGGCTCCGGTGGCCGTCGTCGACGAGACCGCCGACGAGACCGTGGCACCGAGTCGTAGCACCATCACCTGTATCGCCGCGGACGATCGCAGTGGGCGGACCGCTGCGCTGATGGCCGCGGGTCTGGCGCTCTTCGGGTCGCGGTCGCTGACCGTCGTCGCATCCGGCTCTCGGCGTCGGTGGCTGGCCGACCTCAACGCTGTTGCCGAACAGGGGGTTTCGGTGTCGGTGCAGGATCCGCGCCGGCACCGCGACGACGCCGTGTCGTTCACTGTCGCCGGAGCGGACGAGGGCGATCCGGCCGTACCCGTTCCGGTCACCGTCGTCGACAACACCGAGACGAGCGAGGAATCGCTGGGCGACCGCGTCGCGATGCTCTACCCGTCTCCGGCCGCCCCATCCGCACCCACGAGGGCGGCCGACGATCCGTCCAGTCCGAACATCGGTTCATCATCGGAGAGGCACTGACATGCCAGAAGTCGAGATCCCGCAGCAGCTGGCGGATTTCACGGTGCTCGAGAAGCTCGGCATGGGGGGCAACGGCACGTTCTATCTCGCCGTACCCCCCGCGCGACTGGGTCTATCCACCGACCGCGTCGTGGTGAAGGTCTTCGGCGGCGTCTGCAGCGATGACGCCTACCGCCGCGGGGTACGCGAACTGCGGGCGTTCGCCGCCGTCGTCTCGCCCTACCTCGCCGGGCTCTACGACGCCGTGCTGCAGGGCCAGTTCATGTATGCGATGGAGTATTTCCCGCTCGGCTCGCTGGGTAGTCCGGCGCGCGAGCTCAGCCGAGACGAGAAGCTGGCGGCGATCGCCGACGCGGCGCGCGGCGTGGACGCCTTGCACGAAGCCGGTATCGCGCACGCCAACATCACGCCGTCGAGCATCATGGTCACCGAGACCGGCGGCAAGATCTCCGATCTCGGTCTGGCCCGGGTGCTGGCGGCCGACGAGCCCATCACGAGCTTCGCCCAGCCCGGCGCGGTGCAGTACATGGACCCCGCACTGTTGGCCGGCGATGTGCCGTCGCGGGCGACCGACATCTGGTCGCTCGGGGCGTGTCTGCACCGTGCCCTCACCGGCGACGGGGTGTACGGGGAGGTGCCGGACACCCAGCCGCTGCTGGCGATCCGGGCGGCGCTGTCGACGCCGCCGGCGCTCTCGGAGAACCTGGACCGCGACGAGCGCACCCTCATCGCCAACTGTCTCGCCCTCGCCGGCTCCCGTCCGTCGACCGCGATGGAGGTCGCCGACCGGATCGACGGGCTGCGCGGGCGCTGACGACAGACGTCATCGGGCGGTTCGCGCACCCTGCTCCCTGCGTCACGAAGGGTCGGCCTTCGTCCCGGTTACGGTCGTCAGCCGAGCGGCGCCGTGCGCCACCAGTCGTCGAGGATCTCGCGGCCGGTGTGTCCGGGCCACGTCGTTACCAGCGTGTACTGCGCATGCGGTGGCCCGCTGAAATTGGTGACGACCCAACCGTCGACGACGCTGTCCCGGCTCGCCGACGCCGGACCGTCGCGCCAGCTGATCTTATCCCCGGGGTAGCCCTTGAGGCGGGTGGTGACGGCAGCGCGTGATGGTGACGTCGGCGTGTGCCACACCACGAATCCGACGTTCGCGGCGTCGGTGCACGAGATCCCGTCGATGCCGTCGCGGACGACGGGCTCACAGTCGGCATCTCCCCATCCCGACGCCTCGGGCGTCTCCGGCAGGAGTTGCGGGAAGGCGGCAGCGATAGGAGCGACGCCCGCCGGCCACGGCGGCGGTGTGGTGCGGGCGCCGAGCAGCATCACCGTTCCGACGACGACCGCGACGATCGCCGTGGCGACGAAGAACGGCGCGATCAGCCGTCGTCGACGCATCGACGGGGAGGCCGTCGGCGGGGGCGCCAGCGGTCGGGGTGTCGACGGCCGGTTCACCGGCCCGGCCCCCCGCGGCCGGTCGGTGACGACCTCGGTCGGCCGATCCGGGTGACCGGCGGGCTGGAACACGCGCGGGACGCCGGCGGCCGGCCCCGCGTCCACGACCTCCGTCGTGTCGGAATCGGTTGCGGCGAACTCATACTCGGATTCAGGGTGGCTGGCGGGGATGACCTCGGTCGGCGGTTCGCCGTCGGAGTGGGTGAGGTGCAGGGCGAGCTCGGCCGCTCGGACGAATTCCGCGCAGGTGCGGTATCGGTGATCTGAATCGGCGTCGAGCGCCCGTGCCAGCACGGCGTAGAACGCCGGCGACACTGCACCCGACACCCGGTGCCGAGCGACCGAGCTTGTGCCGGTCACATTCGGCCCGCTCGCTTCGCTCCCGGCGCCGGTGAGCATTTCGACGAGGGTACGTCCCAACGAGGCGACATCGGCTGCCGGGTGCGGCATCTCGTCGCCCGCCGTCGGCGCGGTCAGGCCGAAACCGGTGAGCGTGACGGCGCCGGGCACCGACGCCCCGGCGACGGTCGGGTCTGCGGAGCCGGTGAGCAGGATGTCGGCGGGGGAGACGTTGCCGTGGACCAGGCGCCGGCGATGGGCCGCGTCGAGCGCCTCGCCGACGACGGTGACGATGCGCACCGCCAGATCGATGTCGATGCCGTCGGGGTGGCGCCGGATCAGCAGGGCGGCGTCGGAGGTGGGCACGGGGGCCACCGCCACCCAGACGCGGCCGTCGACGATGCCGTGTCCGGTGATGCGCGCGATCCCGGGATGCGCCATCGCGGAGGCCTTTTCGATCGCATCCCGGAACCAATTGCCGAACGCGGGGGTGATCGAGGCGGCCCGGTCCACGACGGTGAGCAGCACGCGCTCGGCGGGCGCCCCCGGATATGGGGCCGTCGCCAGGTAGTCGGCGCCGGCGACGCGTCTGCGCAGGAGGCGCTCGATGCGGTGACGCCCGACGAGAGCGCCCGGAGGAAGTGGTTCGTCGTGGGTCGGACCGACGGACACGGCGCCTCCCTCACCTCACGTGGAAGACCCGACTCTACCGGTCAGGGGGCGTCCACCGGGGCGAACAGGCGCCGGGCGACCCCGCCCGGGTCATTCGAAGAGGACCGGCGCGGAGTTGAACAGCATGACGATGAAGAAGAACAACAGGAACCACGCCGCCCCCTGCCACACCTGCCAGCGACCGTTGCGTTTCCAGACCCGGTACGTGCGGTACAGCATGGTGCTCGCGCCCAGGAGAACCACGACGGGAGAGGCGACGACCAACACGGTCTGCAGGGGATCCGACGACGCATGCGCGAAGAACAGCAGGCCGAGTCCGAGTGCGACGGTGATCCCGATGTGGATCATGATTGCGCGAAAGTCGTTGGTGCCGTTCTGCGGAAGGGGTGACGTCATGGTGTCCGCCAGGTTACACGGCGCCCGAATCGTGGAGAAAGCGACGGTGGTCGGGACCTCGTACTCATTGCCGCGGCAACGGCGCCGGGGCAGGATGGGGGCCGGGGCCGATACCGGGCCGCCCGGGGCGAGCCCGGGCCGACCCGCGGCCGAACCGAAGACCCCGCCAGGGGCCGTCGCGATCAGAGGAGATGAGCCACAACATGAATGCGATACTCGTCGGCGTGGACGGGTCGGACGCGGCCACGGGCGCGGTGCGCTGGGCGGCGCGGGCGGCCGCTGCCGAAGGTCTCGACCTCAAGGTCGTCGGTGCGTACGACGCCAGCACGAGTGACTACGCCCCCGGCCTGATCATCCCGCAGGATGTCGTCGACGCCATCCGCCAGGACGCCTCCGACGCGGTCCATGCGGCCGCCGACGCCGCGAAAGAAGCGGCACCCGGCGTGACGGTCGCCACCTCGATCGTCGACGGCGACGCCGCGCGCGTGCTGCTCGAGCTGGGCAAGGACGCCGCGATGATCGTCGTCGGCACGCGCCGTCTCGGCAGCGTCAAGGGCCTGTTCCTGGGTTCGGTGAGCACCAGTGTCGCCGCTCACGCACACGGCCGGGTCACGGTCGTCGCCGCCGGGGGCAACCCCGACGGACCGGTGGTCGTGGGGGTCGACGGTTCACCTGTCAGCGATGCCGCGGTCGCCGAGGCGTTCCGGCAGGCCTCGCTGCGCAACGTGCCGCTCCGCGCGGTACACACCTGGACCCCGCTCGACGCGGACGCGCTCCACGGGTACGGCATCGGCGCCGACGAGGTGGCGCGGATGACCCAGGACGCGGTCGAGGTGCTCGCCGAGCGCCTCGCCGGATACGCCCAGGACTACCCGGACGTGACGATCGAACGGTCCGTCCTGCCCGAGGAGCCGGCGAAGGCGCTGCTCGACGAGGCGGGCGCGGACGCATCGCTGCTCGTGGTCGGCAGTCGCGGCCGGGGTGGCTTCCGCGGACTCCTGCTGGGCTCGACCAGCCAGAAGGTGATGCACCACGCCGACTGCCCGGTGATGGTCGTCCGCACCTGACCCCACGGTGAGCGCTGCCCGTCGTCCCCGGTCGCGCACCGGGGACGACGCCGTCGGTGGCGCTTACCATCGACCCATGACGCTGAAGAAGCTGGAGCTTTCGGTCGGCGAGCTGGCCCAGCGAGCCGGGATCGCCCCGTCGGCGGTCCGCTTCTACGAGGACCAGGGCCTGATCTTCAGCCGGCGCACCTCCGGGAACCAGCGCCGCTACCACCGGGCGATGCTGCGGCGCGTCGCATTCATCCGCGCGTCGCAGGTCGCCGGGATTCCGCTGTCGGTCATCGGCGAGGTGCTCGCCGAACTGGGCGACCACGAGTCGCCCCCGAAATCGATGTGGGAAGCGGCGTCGAAACGCTGGATGGACGACATCAACCAGCGCATCGCACTGCTCGAGAACATGCGGGACATGATCGGGTCCTGCGTGGGTTGCGGTTGCCTGTCGCTGGGGGAGTGCCATCTCCTCAACCCCGGCGACGAACTGAACAAACTCGGCCCGGGGCCGCGGCGACTCCTCACCGAGCAGTAGCCGTCTCCGCCAGTTGCGATGTCGGGGAGCAGAACAGGCGGCGGTACTGTTGGCCCATGGCTCGACCGTCGCGCGTGGCGCTGGCTCTGGGAAGTGGCGGCGCCCGCGGTTACGCGCACATCGGGGTGATCGCCGAACTCGAGGCGCGGGGGTTCGAGATCGTCACCGTCGCCGGCTCGTCGATGGGTGCTCTCGTCGGCGGGTTGTATTGCGCGGGGAAACTCGACGACTACGTGGACTGGATCTCGGGTCTGTCCCAGCTCGACGTCGTCCGGCTGCTCGACGTCTCGCTGACCAAGCCGGGCGTCATCGGGGCCGAGCGGATCCTGCTGCGGGTGCGGGAGATCCTCGGAGACACCGCGATCGAGGACCTGCCCGTCCCGTTCACCGCGGTCGCCACCGATCTGAACGCCGGCCGCGCGGTCTGGTTCCAGCGCGGTGTCCTCGCCGACGCCCTGCGTGCGTCGATCGCGATCCCGGGCGTCATCAGCCCGCACGAGCACGGTGGGCGGCTGCTGGCCGACGGCGGGATTCTCGACCCGCTGCCGGTGGCGCCCACCTCGACGGTGCCCAGCGATGTGACCATCGGCGTCATCATCGGTTCCGACGGTGGCCCGGAAGCGGGCGCCACGCGCGAACAGAAGGCCAGGGGACTGCTGCGGCGCAACGTGGCGCCGATCCTCGACAACGAGTTCATCCGCGCGGTCCGTGACCGGCTCGGCCACGAGATGCCCTCGGGGGAGGCCGAGGCGTCCGATGCGGCGGTGGCCGCCACCGGTGGCGGCGCCGTCGCGGTCGATGCCGCGGCCGAGTCCGGCTCCGTCCCGTCCGCCGAACGGGTGGCGCCCGCGTTCGGCGTCGACGAACCGGCCCGGATGGGACGCGTGGAGGTGCTGAGCCGGTCGCTCGACATCATGCAGGAGGCCCTGACCCGCTACCAGGTCGCCGGCTATCCGCCCGATGTGCTGATCCGGGTACCCCGCCGGACGGTCCGCACGCTCGACTTCCACAAGGCATCGGAGATGATCGAGCTCGGCCGGACCCTCACCGCGCGGGCCCTCGACGACCTCCCCGAGCTGCCATGAGGCAGATCCCCCGCGGCATCTGGGTGCTGCTGTCGGCGAACGTCGTCATCGCACTCGGATACGGGTTCATCGCGCCCGCGCTGCCGACCTTCGCCCGCACCTTCAACGTCTCGTTCACCGCCGCGACCGCGGTCATCTCGGCGTTCGCGGTGATGCGCCTGGCGTTCGCGCCCGCAACGGGACGGTTGGTCACCGTCTTCGGCGAGCGGCGCATCTACCTGACCGGTCTGCTGATCGTCGCGGCCAGCACTCTGGCGTGCGCGTTCGCCCAGTCCTACTGGCAGCTGCTGATCTTCCGCGGCCTCGGCGGCATCGGGTCGACGATGTTCAGCATCTCGGCGATGGCCTTGCTGATCCGTATGGCGCCGAGCGACATTCGCGGTCGCGTGTCGGGCTTCTTCTCGGCGGGGTTCCTCATCGGCAGCATCACCGGTCCGCTCATCGGGGCGGCGCTGGTCGGCTTCGGACTCCGGGTCCCGTTCGTGGTGTACGCGGTCGCGCTGCTCGTCGCATCGACGGTGGTGGCGACCCAGTTGCGGGAGGTGATCGCACCGGATCAGGTCGACGGCCCGACGGGCGGGCTGATCGGTTTCCGGACCGCCCTGCGCGACAGCGCCTACCGGGCGATCCTCGCGTCCAACTTCACCCAGGGCTGGGCGTCGATGGGGGTCCGGGTCGCGGTGGTGCCGCTGTTCATCACCGAGAGTCTCGGTGCCGGAGCGGGAATGGCGGGAATCGTGCTGGCGATCTACGCCGCGGGCAACGTGCTGGCGATCCTGATCGCGGGCCGGCTGTCGGACCGGTTCGGACGGCGGCCCATCATGCTGCCCGGACTCGTCATCACCGTCGTCGCCACCATCGCGCTCGGGTTCTCGCCGAATGTGGGCGTCGTACTGGCGTTGTCGGTGGCCGCCGGGGTGGGCTCGGGACTGTTCGCACCCACCCATCAAGCCGCTCTCGCCGACGTCCTCGGCAACCGCCAGCAAGGCGGGTCGGCGCTCGCCGCCTACGGCATGTCGTCGGACCTCGGTGCCGTCACCGGTCCGGTCATCGTGGGATTCGTCGCCGATCGGGTCGGTTTCGGGCCGGCGTTCGTGCTGACCGGGGTGGTGGCCGCGGTGGCACTGGTCCTCTGGATCTTCGCGCGGGAGACCGCGCCGGTGATCGTGGGCGACGGCCCGACGATGACTCCGACCGACACGAAGGCCCGCGCAGACGATGAGTGATGTGCGCGGGCGGACGACGAATTACGGTTGAGCGATGACCGCGCCCGCCTACGACTACGCGCTCGGCGCCGACTCGGAGGTCGGCACCCTGCGAGCGGTCATGCTGCACCGCCCGGGCGACGAGTTGCGTCGGCTCACCCCGCGCAACAGCGACCAGCTCCTGTTCGACGGGCTGCCGTGGGTCGGGCGTGCGCAGGAGGAGCACGACGCCTTCGCAGAGGTGCTGCGCGAGCGGGGAACCGACGTCTATCTCCTCGGTGACCTGCTCGCCGAGACCATCGCGCACAGCGGTGCGGCCCGCATCCAGGGCATCGCCGCGGCGGTGAGCGCGCGGCGGCTGGGCACACACCTCGCGGAAGATCTCGCGACCCATCTGCGAGGGTTGTCGCCGACCGACCTCGCGTACGTGCTGACGGCCGGCATGACGTTCGACGAGCTGCCGATCACACCCTCTGCCGAGCGGTCCTCGCTCGTGCGTCGGATGCACCACGGACCCGAGTTCGCGATCGAACCGCTGCCGAATCTGCTGTTCACCCGCGACAGTTCGTTCTGGATCGGCGGCCGGTTCGCGATCACCTCGCTCGCGCTTCCCGCCCGCGCGCGGGAGACGTCACTGACCGATCTCATCTACGCCCACCACCCGCGATTCACCGGGGCGCGGCGGGCCTACGAGTCGCAGGTCGCGCCCATCGAAGGCGGTGACGTGCTGTTGCTCGCCGCCGGTGTGGTGGCCGTCGGGGTCGGCGAACGGACGACGCCCGCCGGGGCGGAAGCACTGGCGCGCAGTCTGTTCGACGACCACCTGGCGCACACCGTGCTGGCGGTGCCGATCGAGCAGTCGCGCGCCTTCATGCACCTCGACACCGTCTGCACGATGGTCGACACCGACGCCGTGGTGATGTATCCCAACATCCGCGACACCATGTCCGCGTTCACCCTCGTCCACGACGCCGCGACCGACGCGGTCCGGATCACCGGGGAGCGGCCCTTCGTCGACGCCGCCGCCGAGGCGATGGGCATCACCAAACTGCGTGTCATCGACACCGGGCTCGACCCGGTGACGGCCGAGCGGGAGCAGTGGGACGACGGCAACAACACCCTCGCCCTCGCGCCCGGGGTGGTGGTGTCCTACAACCGGAACGTCGAGACCAACCGGCGACTCCGGGACTCGGGCATCGAGGTCATCGAGATCGAGGGTCGGGAACTGGGATCGGGCCGCGGTGGGCCGCGGTGCATGTCGTGTCCGTTGGCCCGTGATCCCCGGTGAGGAGGAGCATTCGGTGACCCCCGACACCCCGGCCGCGCTCGACGCACTGCAGATCGACCCGGCCTCCGACCGGCCGCCCTTCGAACAAGTACGAGTCGGCATCATCGACCTCATCGAGTCCGGCGAGCTGCTCAGCGGCGAACGTCTGCCGACGGTCCGGGCGCTCGCCTCGCGACTCGGCGTGGCCGCCAACACCGTCGCGCGCAGCTACCGGGAACTCGAGGCGGCCGGCGTCATCGAGACCCGCGGGCGGCAGGGCTCGTTCATCAAGGCGGGTCGCCACGATGCGCTCGACGCGGGTTTCGCGGCTGCCAAGCAGTACGTCGAAACCGCTCGCGAGCTGGGCCTGGACGATCCCGTGATCGTTGAGATACTCAACCGTGCGCTCGGACGAACTTGAATACCTGAACCGAGATTGATTGGCTTGACGAATGACAAGTGAACAGGATGTGATCACCGGGCGTCCGAAGCAGACACTGGACCCGGTGGTCTTCACAGTCACCGCGGTACTGGTCATCGCGTTCGTGATCTGGGGGATCGGGGACAAGGAGAGTCTCAACACGACGACCACCGAGGTGCTGGGTTGGATCACCAAGAACCTCGGCTGGCTGTTCATCCTCTCCGCCACCGGCTTCGTGATCTTCGCGGTGTTCCTCGCCGTGTCCAAGTACGGCCGGATTCCGCTCGGCCGGACCGGGGAGAAGCCGCAGTTCCGCACCGTGAGCTGGATCGCGATGATGTTCAGTGCCGGCATGGGCATCGGCCTCATGTTCTTCGGTGCCTACGAGCCGCTCTACCACTTCGCCAGTCCGCCACCGGAGATCGGCTCCGACGACATCCGCGCGGCCATGGCGACGACGATGTTCCACTGGGGCTTCCACCCGTGGGCCATGTACGCGGTCGTCGGGCTGGCGCTGGCCTACAGCACGTACCGGCTGGGCCGGACCCAGTTGATGAGTGCGGTGTTCACCCGGCTCCTCGGACCGCGGGTGGCCAACGGCCCGGGCGGGAAGATCATCGACATCCTCGCGATCTTCGCGACGCTGTTCGGGACGGTGGCATCACTCGGCCTCGGCGCGCTGCAGATCGGATCGGGACTCGACACCCTCGGTTGGGTCAACGAGCCGACGAAGATGCTGCTGGTCGCGATCATCGCCATCCTCACCGCCGCGTTCGTCGCGTCGGCCGTGTCGGGGATCGCGCGCGGCATCCAGTGGCTGTCCAACATCAACATGGTGCTCGCCATCGTGCTGGCTCTGTTCGTGTTCGTCGTCGGACCGACGATCTTCATCCTGAACCTGCTGCCGACGACCCTCGGCGCCTACTTCACCGATCTGACGAGCTTCGCAGCCCGCTCGGACGCCACGATCATGACCGAGGAGGGTCATCAGTGGCTGGCGGACTGGACGATCTTCTACTGGGCGTGGTGGGTGTCCTGGACCCCGTTCGTGGGTCTGTTCCTCGCGAAGATCAGCCGCGGCCGCACCATCCGCGAGTTCGTGATCGGTGTGATGGTGGTACCCACGACGGTCTCGCTGGTCTGGTTCTGCGTCTTCGGCGGTACCGCGATCCATCAGGACATCGAGGGCACCCTGGCGTTCGATCCGGCCACCGCGGCCAGTGAGAGCACGCTGTTCGACGTGCTCGCCCACCTGCCGTGGACCGGGGTGGCCTCGGCGCTGGTGATGATCCTGGTCGGCATCTTCTTCGTCTCCGGCGCCGACTCCGCGTCCCTCGTGATGGGCACTCTCTCGCAGCGCGGCGTCGAACACCCGTCGCGTCCCCTGACCGTGTTCTGGGGTGTGTTGACCGGTGTCGTGGCTGCGCTGCTGCTGGCCATCAGCGGCGACGACGCCCTCGACGGCATCAAGACGATGGCGATCATCGCCGCGTTGCCGTTCGTCGTGGTGATGATCGGCATGTGTCTGTCGCTCTATCTCGACCTCCGACACGATCCGCTGATCGTCTCCCGCCACGTGCTGACCGCTCAGGTCGACGAGCATGTCCGGGAACAGGCCAACGCCATCGCGACCGGGGAGCTCGAGGCGATCGATGCCGACGCGATACGACACCTCGAGAAGATCGACCCCGACTACGTCGACCAGGCAAACGGATCGGCGCCCGCCGAGCCGACGGTCGACCCGGGGTCGGACGACGAGCCTCGGGACAAAGGCACTCACGGCACCGACCGGTTGACCGGACCGACGGTGTGACAACCCACACCGGGGTCGGCAACCGATCCCGGTGGGTGAGTCGTCGTCGGGTCGGTGGGTCCTCAGCCCTGTCCGACCGCCCCGGCGAGCGCTGTGCCGAAGGTCTTCGCGGTCGCCCGGTCGAGCCGGGAGGTGGTGACGCGCAGACCATTTCGCTGCTCGGCCCCGTCGACGGCAAATACCGTCCCGGGTTGCACGGCCCACCCCAGGCGCGCCAGTTCGACGCCGACCCGCTCCGCGGGCACCTCGGGCGGGAGGTCGACCCACACGTTGATCCCGTCGGGCGGTCCCATGGTCGACGCCACCCCCCGGGCATCGAGCACGTCGATGAGAAGTCGTGTGCGACGGGCGTATTCGAGGCGTGCGGTGGCGATGAGCGCGGTCGTCGCCGGATCGGTGAGCAGGTGCGCCGCGGTGGTCTGCAGCAGGTGGCTGACCCAGGGGCGGCCGGAACGCAGCCGGGCGTCGAGCGCGGCGGCCGTGGTCGGGTCGGCATCGACGAGCGCGACCCGCAGATCCGGACCCAGGAATTTCGCGACGGACCGGACGACCGCCCAGTGTCGGCTGTTGTCCGGGATCACCCGCTGATAGTCGCGAACCGACAGGAGTGAGAAGTGGTCGTCCTCGATGACGAGCACCTCCGGGTATCGCTCGAGAACCGTCCGTAGTTCATCGGCACGAGCCGCGGAGAGGGCGATCCCGCCGGGGTTGTGACCACGGCAGGTGACGATGACCGCTCGGGCGCCCGCACCGAGCGCCCGCGCCAGATGATCGGGGCGCATGCCGTGCTCGTCGAGCTCCATGGGCAGCGCGCGGTACCCGTTGACGCGGATCGTGCCGACGCTGGCGAGGAAGCACGGATTCTCCACTGCGACGCAGTCGCCGCGGACGAGGTGGGTGTTCAGCAGCCGCTCCATCGCGTCGACGGCTCCGTGGGTCGCGATGAGTTCCCCCCGTTGCGGGTGCTCCCCGAACAGCACCGACGCCGCCTCCCGCAGTGCAGGCGCCACCGCGGCGCTTCCGTACATCGTCGGTCGGTAGGGGGCCGCGGCGATCGCGGCGCGCAGGTCGGGCAGGAGATCGGGATCGGGATTGCCATCGGCGAGGTCGATGGTGTCCGCGGGAGCGGCGAGTTCACTGCCGGGGCGGAGCCGGTCCGCGACCACCGTTCCGCCCCGACCGCGGGTGTCCGCGGCGCCCACCGAGACGAGCTGCCGGTACGCAGCGGCCACGGTGTTGCGGTTGACTCCCAACTCGGCTGCGAGTTCACGGATCGGCGGCAATGAGTCGCCCGGTCGCAGACGACCGGAGACGATGGCGTCTCGCACGCTCTGGACGATGGCCTGCACCGTCTGCCCGGTGATCACGACGCTCACCACGACCTCCCTGCTGATCAAGATCACGTTCTTTTGTCCTAGGACAAATGCTACGGTGGTCGCACGGCACCGAGATCAGGAGTTGTGCGCCATGAACCGAAGTCCCGAATCCGCCCGTCCGGCCTGGGGGCGCCAGGTCGCCTACTGGTACGGCGGCCGACTGCCGGCCTCGATGACGGACTGGGTCGGCAACGACCTCGCCGGCCCCGGTGCGTCCGTGCGGATGGTCGCCCGGTGGTCGATACCGTGCATCCTGCTCCTGCTGCCGATGCTGTTCGTCCCCGCCCCGTGGGGAGTGCGGATCACCATGACGATGCCGATCCTGCTGTCGTACCTGTTCTTCTCCATCGCACTGAACCGGGTCTACCGTCGCTACCGACTGGTCCAGCACGGACTGGACCCCGAGCTCGTCAACGCCGTCGATCGTGTGAAGAACGCCGACCTGTACGCCGAGTACCACCGGAAATACCGCGGCGAGAACGGCCGGCCGGTGTCCGTCTCCCGGTAGGGGACCAGGCCGCGTCACGGTTGCTCAGCCCCAGCTCGGAAGCCAGATCTGCTGCCGCCACAGGCCGGGCGAGATCGGGGAAGCGGTGAGGATCGGCCACAACCACACGAAGTTGGTGACGACCAGACCCACGTAGATCGCTACCACCATGATCGCGAGGGCCCGACGCTCGGGCCGGGCGCGGGCCGTCGCCGCGGCCGAACGCAGCAGGTCGCCGCAGCACAGCGCGAGGCCCATCACCAGGAACGGCGCCAGCACGGTCGCATAGAAGAAGTACATCTGCCGGTCCAGGGCGAGGAACCACGGCAGGATCCCGGCGAGGTAGCCGACCAGGACCGGCGCGTACCGCCAGTCACGCCGCACGATCCACGACCACAGTCCCCACAGCAGCATCGGCAAGGCCAACCACCAGAGAGCCGGTGACCCGATCAGCATCTGCGCGCGCACGCACTCGCCCGCCCCGCACTGGTCGGGACCGTTCTCGAGCGCGTAGAGCATGGGGCGCAGGCTCATCGGCCACGTCCACGGCTTGGACTCCCACGGATGCTGGTTGCCCGCCGAATTGGTCAGCCCCGAATGGAATTCGAGGATTCCCGACTCGTAGTACCACAGCGATCGCCAGGCGCCCGGGACCCAGGCGAACGGTCCGTCGGTACCGATCGTGTTGCCCACCTGATAGCGGTAGACGGCCGTCTCGCTGTTGAACCAGGGCAGGTAGGTCAGGAAGTAGATGACGACCGGCATCACCGCGAGGCTCGCGCCGCTCGGTACGACGTCGCGCACCAGGGTGCCCACCCAGGGGCGCTGCACGTGGTACGCCCGGCGGGCGGCGACGTCGAAGCCGATCGCCAGTGCGGTGAAGAAGATGACGTAGTAGATGCCCGACCACTTGGTGCCGCAGTTGAGCCCCAGCATCACGCCGGCGACGAACCGGTACCACCGGAAGCCGAGGCGCGGCCCGAAGGGACTGTCGGCGATGCGGCCCTCGCGGTACACGCGGTCCATACGCTCCCGGACCTGGTCGCGGTCGGCGACGAGCGCGGCGAAGGTGGCCACGATGAACAGCGTCTGGAAGATGTCGAGCATGCCCATCCGCGACTGCACGAACAGCACGCCGTCGCAGATCGCGAACACACCCGCGATCGCTCCGACGAGCGTCGAACGCGTGAGCCGACGAACCGCACAGTAGATCAACACGACGATGAGGACGCCCGAGATGGCCGGTGCGACGCGCCATCCGAGCGGTCCGTAACCGAAGACCGCCTCCGAGGCGGCCAGCATCCACTTGCCGACCGGCGGATGCACGACGAGGCCGTACGCCGGGTTGTCCTCGATCCAGTTGCCGCCGGTCAGCACCTGCCAGCCCTGCGGGACGTAGTGCTTCTCGTCGAAGACCGGTGTGCCCTTGTCGGTGGGGTGGGTCAGGGCCCAGAAGCGGGTGATGGTGGCCAGCAATGCGATGACCACGCCGACGAGGAGTCCACGCCCGCGGTCGGGGGCACCGAAGAGCGGTGCGGGCACGTCCGGGCCCAGGCGAGGTGGCACCCGATCGATCCTAGTGGTCCCTCGTAAGCTGGCTGTCGATGAACGCCGCCCAGTCCGACTCGCCCCAGCTCGACGACGATACGACCGTGTCTCGCGACGTCACCGGGGACGCCGATCCCGGTCCCGGTCACTCGTCGGACGCGCGCGGCCGGCTGGTGTTGGCGGCCACCCCGATGGGACAGGTCGACGACGCCTCGCCGCGTCTGCGCGCGGCGCTGCGGACCGCGGACATCGTCGCCGCCGAGGACACCCGTCGCGCCCGTGCGCTGGCCGCGGCGCTCGATGTCGAGATCGGCGGACGGTTGGTCAGCTATTACGACCAGGTCGAGGCCGCCCGTACGCCGGGTCTCGTCAGTGCGATCGCCGAGGGGCAGACCGTACTGCTCATCACCGACGCCGGGATGCCGTCGGTCAGCGATCCCGGATACCGCGTCGTCGTGGCATGCGCGGACGCCGGACTACCGGTCACGGCACTGCCCGGGCCGTCGGCGGTGACGACGGCCCTCGCGGTGTCGGCCTTGCCCTCCGAGCGGTTCTGTTTCGAGGGGTTCGCTCCCCGCAAGCCCGGCCCACGGGCCGCGTGGCTGCGTGAACTGGTGTCCCAGCCCCGGACCGCGGTCTTCTTCGAATCACCGCACCGGCTCGCCGACACGCTGGCGGCCGCGGCCGAGATCCTCGGTCCGGACCGTCGCGCGGCGGTGTGCCGTGAGATGACCAAGACCTACGAGGAGGTCCGGCGCGGCGGACTCGCCGAACTCGCGGAATGGGCGAGTGGGGGCGTCCGCGGCGAGATCACCGTCGTGATCGCGGGTGCCGTCGCGGCCGAACCCGACATCGACGACCTCGCCGATCGAGCCGAGGAACTCGTAGCCGGCGGCATGCGCCTCAAAGACGCCTGCGCCGCGGTCACGCAAGGTTCCGCTGCCTCTCGACGCGACGTCTACCAGCAGGTGCTCGAAAGACGTCGAGCTGATCCGGGCTGACGCGCAACTCCACCCGCGGCGCGAGGCGGTAGGGGCGGCTCGAGACGAGCGCGCCGACCACCCGGCGCAGCCGCGACAGTTCGGCGCGCACGCTCACCGTGT
Source organism: Gordonia sp. BP-119 (assembly GCF_016924115.1). Lineage (NCBI taxonomy): Bacteria > Bacillati > Actinomycetota > Actinomycetes > Mycobacteriales > Gordoniaceae > Gordonia > Gordonia sp. BP-119. The sequence continues at coordinate 100,966 of NZ_JAFFZF010000010.1, read as the reverse complement.
GGCTGTCGTCGCCGAAGAGCAGCTGGCTCAACCGCTGTGAGGTGAGGCCCTGCTCGCCGGCGTCGGCGAGCAACAGCAGGATCTGGGCGTGGCGACGGGTCAGGACGGTGCGCCACGGTTCACCGTCGCCGGTCACCGTGACCGTCGGCTCACCGTCGAGGGAGAGCTCGGCCAGGACCGGGCCGGACGGACCCGCCGGACGGACCTGCCATCCGCGGCCGAGACGTTCGACCACACAGATCCCCAGTCCCGGCACGAACTGACGCATGTCGTCCGTCGGCACCGCGACGCGCACGGGCGGGGTGCAGCCGCGTCCTTCGGCCACCCACCCGTCGTCGTCGATGAGCAGTCCCGGTCCGTGCAGGCCGGCCAACTGCGCCTGGCCGGAGAACCGGAGTTCGGCGAGCTCTCGCTGGTGGGCGAGGGTGATCTCGTGTTCGCCGAGTGCGGCCAGCGCCGAGGTGAACGCCGATGCCGCCGGCTGCATCTCCATGGCCGGGCCCGCCAGGCCGGCGATGGCGATCATGTCGCCGGTGCGGTGGTCGTGCACCGGCACCGCGGTGCAGAAGAGTCCGTGCAGCGAACTGTAGTAGTGCTCGGCGCCGAACAGCCGGGTCGGGCGCTGGAGATGAACCGCGAGGCCCACGGCCGTGGTCGCGGTGGAGTTCTCGTCCCAGCGGCTGCCCTCGACGAGGTCGAGTCGATCGGCCTCCGGGAGAACGGACGCGGAACCTCCCCGCCACAGCAGCACGCCGTCCGCGTCGAACACGCCCAGGGTCATCGACGCGTCGTCCGCGGACTGGGCGAACAGACGCTGCAGCGGCTGCACCGCGTCCCGGAGCGGGTGCGTGGCCCGGCGCGTCTCGAGTTCGTCGTCAGAGATGTGACCCGGATTGTGCGTGTCGACGGTGGACCGGTGTCGACCCGACCGGACACGACCCCATGATTCGACGACATCCCCCGGGACCTCGGCACGCGGGGTGCCGCCGGACATGAAGGCATCGTGGTCACGGCGCAGATCGCGATCGAGCACCGCGAGATCGGTGGACGACCGGATGGGCACAGTCATGGCGGAATCGTACCCAAAGCGGCACTCGATCATGCCGATCCGCGCGACCCCACGATGCTCGCGGCCTTGTCGAGGCACTCCTGCCATTCCCGAGCCGGGTCGGAGTCGATGGTGATCCCACCGCCGACACCGAGCGCGAGGGCCCCGTCGGGTGCGATCTCCACGGTCCGGATGGCGACGTTGAGGTCGAGGGCGCGGTCGGGTCCGGCCATGCCGATGGCCCCGCAGTACACGCCGCGGGCATCGGCCTCCCAGTCGTCGAGCAACTCCATCGCCCGCAGCTTCGGGGTGCCGGTGACCGACGCCGGCGGGAACGTCGCCGCGAGAACGGCGTCGTTGCCCGTGCCCGGTGCCACGATGGCCTCCACCCGCGAGACGAGGTGCCAGACGCCCGGGGCGGGCACGACCGACAGGAGCTCGGGTACCCGCACGCTGCCGGTCACCGCGATGCGTCCCAGATCATTGCGGACCAGGTCGACGATCATGATGTTCTCGGCGATGTCCTTGGCCGACGCTGCCAACGCGTCGGGGTCGGCGTGTGCGGGCAGGGTGCCCTTGATCGGCGACGACGTGATGATGTTGCCGGTCCGGCGCAGGAACGTCTCCGGCGACAGGCTCGCCACTGTTCCCCAGTCTCCTTGTAGGAAAGCGGCTTTCGCCGGTGCGGTGGCGCCCGCGAGTTCGGTGAAGAAGTCGACGGGGTCGCCGCTGAGCGTGCCGGTGAAACGGGTGCACACACAGGCCTGGTAGACCTCGCCGTCCCGGATCGCGTCGAGACACCTCTCGATGGCGGCGAGGTGCGGAACCCGCTCCGGGGCATGCCATTCCGTCGCCGACGATGGGGTGGTGGCGCTCGGCCGGGCCGAGGAACGGTCGCCGGCGGCACGGACGGTCGCCATCGCCCAGTCTGGGATGCCGGTCCCGACGCACTCCCATCGGCCGTCGCGGAGCACGAGCACGCCGTCGGTGTGCCCGCCGACGTTCGCGGGCAACGACGCCTCGTCCGGCCGCACCGGGAACCCGAGGTAGCCGAACCAGAACCGGTCGGGATCGTCGGGTGGGAGGCAGCCGGGCGTCAGTGCGACCGACGGTGCGATGACCGCGTCGGCGTCGTACCAGTCACCGATCAGCGCGGCCGGCTGCGGCAGGCGACGGGCGGCGGTCTCGGCGTGCAGGGCGCGGAGCACGTCGAGCGCAGGCGCTGCCGCGACCGGGCCGGGCAACGCAGATCCCACCCCGTTCGACGCGACCATACGGAGTGTGCGAGGTCAGTTCTCGTATCGCGGGAACACCGGAGTCGGCTTCGGCAGCACGGTTCCGGGTTCCAGCCGGCTCGCGACCGCGGTGAACTGACGATCGACGTCGGCGACGAGCAGATCGAGGATCTTGTTGGACGACTCCGGCATGACCGGCTGGCTCAGGAGTGCGACGATGCGCACGACCTCGGCGCAGACATAGAGAACCGTGCCGGTGCGCTCGAGATCGGTCTTGGCCAGCTTCCACGGTTCCTGTGCCGAGATGTACCGGTTGGTCTCGGCCAGCGTCGCCCACAAGGTCTCCAGCGCCAGGTGGATGGCCTGGTTGTCGATGTGGGCCCGCACGGCGTCGAGCAGGGAGTCGGCACGCGCGAGAAGCGCGGTGTCGACGTCGGTGAGTTCGCCCGGTGCCGGCAGGGTGCCGTCGAAGTACTTGCCGATCATCGACAAGGTGCGCTGGGTCAGGTTGCCGAACTCGTTGGCGAGGTCGGCGTTGATGCGCGACACGATCGCCTCGGCGGAGTACGAACCGTCCTGCCCGTAGGACACCTCGCGGAGGAAGAAGAACCGCACCGGGTCGAGCCCGAACTCGTCGATGAGGTTCTCCGGGTCGACGACGTTGCCGACCGATTTGCTCATCTTCTCGCCCTTGTTGAACAGGAATCCGTGTGCGAACACCCGCTTCGGCAGTTCGACGCCGGCGCTCATCAGGAACGCGGGCCAGTAGACACAGTGGAACCGGATGATGTCCTTGCCGATGATGTGCAGGTCGGCCGGCCAGAAGCGCGCGAAGGCCTCCGGGTCGTCGACGAATCCGACGCCCGTGAGGTAGTTGGTCAGGGCGTCGACCCACACGTACATGACGTGTTCGGGATGGCCGGGCACCGGGACGCCCCAGTCGAAGGTCGTGCGCGACACCGACAGATCGGTGAGACCGCCCTTGACGAAACTGATGACCTCGTTGCGCCGGACGTCGGGGCCGACGAAGTCCGGCTGGGACTCGTAGAGCTCCAGGAGTTTGTCCTGGTATGCCGAGAGGCGGAAGAAGTAGGTCTCCTCCTCGGTCCAGGTGAGCACGTGTCCGGTGTCGGTCGCGACGCGGTCGCCGGACTCGTCGACCCGGGTGTCCGCCTCGGCGTAGAAGGTCTCGTCGCGGACGTCGTACCAGCCCGAGTACTTGTCCAGGTAGATGTCGCCGCGGTCGCTCATCCGCTTCCACAGTTCCTCCGACGCCCGCTTGTGGTCCTCGTCGGAGGTGCGGATGAAGCGTTCGAAGCTGGACCCGAGGCGTTCCTGCAGGGCCTGGAATCGGTCGGAGTTCCGCTTGGCCAGTTCCGCGGTGGGGATGCCCTCCGCGGCGGCGGTCTGCTGCATCTTCTGCCCGTGGACGTCGGTGCCGGTCAGGAACCGGACGTCGAACCCGTCGAGCCGCTTGAACCGCGCGAGTGCGTCGGCGGAGATGTACTCGTAGGCGTGCCCGATGTGCGGAGCGCCGTTGGGGTAGGCGATCGCGGTGGTGATGTAGTACGGGCGTCCGCCGCCGTGGGACGCGCCGGACGGATCAGGGCTGGTCAGATCGGGTGCCATAGTGCCCAACAGACTACCGACCGCGCGCGACCGGACCCAATTCCGGTCCGGCCGATTCGGTCGGTTCACACCCACCCCTTTTCGGTGAACCCACGGCCCGGTGTGGACGTGGGTTCACCGAAATGGGGTGGGTTTGCGGCTCATGAAACCTGTCGCTCAGTCCACCGGCCGCTGGTCAAGAATCACGACCGCTGTCCTGGCGACCATGTCGTCGGCATCATGGATGTACACCTGTAGCGCCGAAGTCGATGCGGTACCGGGGATTTCGGCGAGCGCCTGCACCAGCCTCGATCGGACGGCCGCGTCCGGGTCGGCGCCCAGGCGGTCGACGAGCAGGTCGACGATCCGCTCTCGATGTGCCTCGTGGCCGGCGAGGATCTCGGCGGCCTCGACGTCCCGGTCGCCGGCTGCGATGAGCTCGACCAGTGCATCGACCGCAGCGGCGACGCCGCGACGCCCGAGGGTCAGGGCGGCGATGCGTCGGACCACGGTGTCGGGGTCGTCGAGCAGGCCGCGCAACACCGAGGCGACCTCCGGGGTCTCGTCGACGGCGGCGAGGGCGGTGACCGCTCGGCGTCGGATCGACGGGTCGGGGTCCGACGCGCCGGTGGCGAGACGCTCGACGCCGCCCGGCCGCTGCGCGAGGGCCCAGCGCAGCGCGCCGGCGACGTTGGGATCGGTCTCGGCCAGCAGCGCGTCGGCCAGCGAATCCCCGGACACGCCCACCTCCCCGGCGAGCAGTGCGGCCTGCTGACGAAGGGCCGCGAGTTCGGACTGGACCGCACGGAGCAGACCGATCACGCCCAGCACCGACGACCAGTCGGCGGCGCCCGTGGCGCGGACATGCTGCAGGCGCTCGAGGAGCTGCGCGTCGGCGGCCATCCTCGCCTTCGTGTCGTCGACGAGCCGGTCCATGAGCGAGTCCGGCGCGAACTCCGGGTCGTCGAGCGCGAGTCCCACCTCCCGCAGCGACAGTCCGAGCGAGCGGAGACTCTCGACATGCATGAGCCGCTCGAGGTCGGCGTCGGAGTATTCGCGATAACCGCCCGACGTCCGGCCCGTTGGCCGGACGAGTCCGAGCGAGTCATAGTGGCGCAGCATCCGGTTGCTCAGGCCGGTATGCCGCGCCACCTCGCCGATCAGCACCGCTATGTACCGTCCTCTGACTCGATCGTCGACGAATCCTCCGCCGCGGCATCGCTGTTCACCAACCGTGTCGCGTACTCCAACGCAGCGGCGAAGTCGCTGTCCGGGTCGTCGATCAACCGCTCGGTGGCGGCCACGTGTGCCCGTACCGTCAGATCACCGCGCTTCTTCGCGGCGGTCAATGGTCCGGCGGCAGAGCCCCCGAGCCCGGCCAGGGCACGGCTCAGACTCCGCTGTACGTCCGTGCTCCCACGACCGAGTTCGCCGGCCAGTTCGTTCGCGAGCCAGGTCTCCCGCCCGGACGGGACCAGGCCGACGGCGGTCCGCCACGCGGCGCGCGCCACCTCGTCGTCCGTGTCGTGCAGGAGCGCGACGGTGATCGACGTCCACGCCGATCGATCCCCGATCTTCGACAGGGTGTGCAGGGCCTGGGCCCGCGCCTGTGGGGACGCCGACCCCAGCTCGGTCACGAGTCCGGGAACCGTGAGATCGGCGGGCAACCGCGTGAGGGCCCAGGTCAGCATGTCCCGCACGAAGAAATCCGGCTCGACGCCGCAGCGTCGGATCAGCTCCCCGGCGTAGCCGGGATGCGGGTTGCTGCCCGCCGCCATCGCGGCCCGCAGCCTCGTCGAGGCGTCGTCGGCGGCGAGCGCCGCCAGCAGGGCAGGGTCGGACGCGTGGGTTGTCTGGTCGGTCATCGTCGACCACCTCCTTCGCCACCCATCTGAGCGCTTGACACAGTGAGAAGGTCAAGCGCTGAGATGTAGTGGTGTGTCTCGGAAATAAGCGACTGGTCTCCGGCGCTCGATCGGTGCCTGGCTGCGTTGTCGTCGGTCGAGATAGCTCCGCTATCCCTCCCTCCTCCGCCTTGCCAGACCACCGATCGCTCCACCGGACACCGGCCACCTATTTCCGAGACACACCACTAGATCTCCCGGCGATACGGTTCGCACCCCGGCGGGGCCTTCGGCGGTTCGCGGTATTCCAGCTCCGGAATGTGCATGGTCATCGGCGCGGACTCGAGCGTGAACTTCTCGCCGTGGTGCGCCAGGTCGATCGGCGGACCCGACAGCAGCCGGTATGTCGCGTTCTCCTTGTCGACGGCCACCACGATCTTCGAGTCCCGGATGATCATGCGAAAGGACATGTAGGTCAATCGTTTCGGGAGCCGCGGTGCGAACGTGATGTTCCCGCCGAAGTCGCGCATACCGCCGAAACCCGCCACGCAGTCGGTCCAGGCACCGGCGAGAGCCGCGATGTGCAGGCCACTGCTGACGTTGTTGTGCAGGTCGTGCAGGTCGGTGAACACGGACTCGGCGAGCAGGTCGTAGGCGAGATCGGGGTAACCGACCTCGGCGGCGGTGACCGCCTCGCAGCAGGCCGACAGCGACGAGTCACGAACGGTCAGTGGATAGTAGTAGTCGAAGTTGCGCAGCTTCTGCTCGGGCGTGAAGGCGTCGCCGAACAGGTAGGTCGCGAAGACCAGGTCGGCCTGCTTGACCACCTGCTTGCGGTAGAGGTCGTAGTACGGGTAGTTCAACAGCAGCGGATAGCGTCCCACCGAGGACTCGAAGTCCCAGGCGCCCAACAACGTGAACGACTCACACTGCTGGTGCACGCCGAGCGCATCGTCGAAGGGGATCGTCATGTCGTCGGCGCACGCTTCCCAGTGCGCTGCCTCGGCGGTCGTGACCCCGAATTGCTCGGCGAGATCCGGACGGCGATGCACCGCCGCCACGGCGTCGCGCAGATTCTGTTGCGCCGCCAGGTTGGTGAAGGTGTTGTTGTTCACGACGGCGGTGTACTCGTCGGGACCGGTGACCCCGTCGATGCGGAACTTGCCGTTCACATCGTGGTGCCCGAGGCCGGCGAACAGCCGGGCGGTCTCGACGAGAAGTTCGACGCCGCATTCGGTTTCGAACTGCTCGTCGTTGGTGGCCCGCAGATAGCGCGCGGTGGCGTTGGCGATGTCGGCGGAGACGTGGACGCCCGCGGTGCCCGCGGGCCAGTACCCCGAACACTCGTCGCCGTTGATCGAGCGCCACGGGAACATGGCCCCGCGTTGCCCCAGTTCGGCGGCCCGGGACTTCGCTTTGTCCATGGTGGAGTGGCGCCATCGCAATTCCTCGCCGGCGGCGGCGGGCACGGTGTAGGTGAGCATCGGGAGGATGAAACTCTCGGTGTCCCAGAAGGTGTGACCGTCGTAGCCGGGGCCGGTGAGACCCTTGGCCGGGATCGCGCGGGACTGACCGCGCGCGCCGGCCTGCAGGACATGGAACAACGCGAAGCGAACCGCCTGCTGCAGTTCCGGATCGCCGTCGAGTTCGACGTCGGCGTCGCGCCAGAAGTCCTCGAGGTACCGGACCTGGTCGGCCTTGAGCGAATCCCAACCGGTCTCCATCGCCATCGCGAGGGCCGCGTCGACCTGGGCGCGCAGCGCCGGCACCGAGCGTCGGGCCGACCAGCCGTACCCCATGTACTTGGTGAGGGTGAGACTCTTGCCCTTCGGCACGTTGGCCGCGATGGTGAGCCGGGCCAGGTCGCCGTCGGCGCGGATGAAGGTGTCGGCCTTGTCGGGGAAGTAGATCTCGTGGTCCATGCCGGCCGCCATGTGCAGGCCGGACTTCTTGGTGTGGTGGACCAGCATGCCCCAGTAGTTGCGACAGGTGGCGAGGTCGGAGACAAGCGGGGCGTCGAGTGCCGCCGCCAGGCGCGGGTCGTTGCCCGGTGCCGGAACCGGCTCGTTGGCCAGGAGATCGGACTGCAGAACGAGTTTCATGTCCTCGTCGACCGGCTCGACCTCGTACCGGATCGCGGCGATCGTGCGTTTGGTGAAGGACACGAGGCGTTCGGACTTGATGCGGACCTTTCGGCCGGTGGGTGAGGTCCACACCGTGTGACGACGCAGGGTGCCGGTCCGGAAGTCCAGCGTCCGCTCGTGCTCCTCGGTACGCCCGTACCGAAGGTCCATCGGCTCGTCCTCGACCAGCAGCCGGATGATCTTGCCGTCGGTCACGTTGACGACGGTCTGTCCGGATTCGGGATATCCGTAGCCGCTCTCGGCATAGGGCAGGCCGCGCAGCTCGTAGAAGCCGTTGAGGTACGTGCCGGGATGATCGACCGGCTCACCCTCTTCGAAGGACCCGCGTAAACCGATGTGCCCGTTGGACAGTGCGAACAGCGTCTCGGTTCGGCCCAACATGTCCAGATCGACGCCACCGCGCCACTTCAGCTGCCACGGATGGATCTCGAAGCCGAAGTCGTGGCCGTGCTCGGCGGTCATGCGGGGAGCAATTCGACGAGGTCGTTCACGACGATGTCGGCGCCGGCGGCACGCATCGCCTCGGCCTGGCCGCCGCCGACCCGGTCGATGCCGACGACGTAGCCGAAGGCTCCCGCGCTGCCGGCCGCGATGCCGGAGATGGCGTCTTCGAAGACGACCGCCGCGGCGGGCTCGACGCCCATCAGTTCGGCGCCCAGGAGGAACGAGTCGGGTGCGGGTTTGCCCTTCAGGCCTTTCGACACGATGTCGAGTCCGTCCACCCGGACCTCGACGAATTTCGACAGGTCTGCCGCATCCAGCACTGCTGCTCCGTTCTTCGAGGAGGTCACCACGGCGATCCGGAGACCGGCGTCGCGCGCCGCCTCGAGATATCGCACGGACCCCGGATAGGCCTGCCCGCCGTCCTCGGCCAGGCTGACCAGGAACATGTCGTTCTTACCGTCTCCGATCGCGGTCACGGTCTGCGCGTCGACATCGTCGATTCCGCGAGAGGCGAGGAAGGCCCGGACGCCGTCCTCACGGGGACGTCCGTCGACGTAGTCCAGATAGTCCTGATCGGTGAACTCGACGAAATCGGCGTGGTCTGCGCCGCCCGCACGGGCGGCGAGAAAGGCGTCGAACGCCTTCTTCCACGCCTTGCGGTGGAGCACCGCGGTCTCGGTGAGAACCCCGTCGAGGTCGAACAGTGCGACGGTGATCGAATCTGGCAATCCCAACACGCTTCGCCACGCTACCCGTCCCGGGCGACTCCGGCGCGATTTGCGTGGCCACCCCGGGCGTTTTCTGCCGGCCGCGGGCGCGCGATCGCACGCGTCGTCCCGGACAGCGGTTCGTCCGGCGACGCCTGCGCGCCCGAAAAGGCTTTGACCGGGCGACAACTGGAGGTGAGACGATGGTCCGATGACTCGACGATTCGCTCAGATCGATGTGTTCTCCGCTACCGAGACCGGTGGTAACCCGGTTGCCGTGGTGCTCGATGCCACCGACATCCCCGACGACCGGATGGCCGCGTTCGCGCGCTGGACGAACCTGTCGGAGACGACCTTCGTGCTGCCGCCGACCGACCCTGCCGCCGATTACCGTCTGCGCATCTTCACCCCGGACGGCGAGCTGCCGTTCGCCGGGCATCCAACCCTCGGCTCGGCACATGCCTGGCTGACGACGGGCGGCCGGCCTGCGGGGGAGGACATCGTGCAGGAGTGCGGCGTCGGCCTCGTGCGACTGCGGCGCTCTGGTGCACGGCTGGCCTTCGCGGCGCCGCCGTTGCGGCGGTCCGGACCCGTCGACGCCGCCGTCGTCACCGAGGTCGCCGCGGCGCTGCGGGTCGACACGGCCGAGGTCCGCGCGGCCGAGTGGGTCGACAACGGGCCGGAATGGATGGTGTTGCAACTCGAATCGGGCGAGCGGGTGCTCGAGGTGACCCCGGACATCCCTGCCCTCGGCGATCACAAGGTCGGATTGTTCGGGCGGTACGGCTCGGGGGACGGAGAGGTCTTCGGCGAGGTGCGCGCGTTCGTTCCGGGCATCGGGGTACCCGAGGACCCGGTGACGGGCAGTCTCAACGCCGGAATCGCCATGTGGTTGCGTGCCACCGGGCAGGCGCCGGCGTCCTACGTCGCCGCGCAAGGTGCGGCGCTCGGTCGGGCCGGCCGCATCCACGTCCACGACGACGGCGAGCACATCTGGGTCGGTGGCGACACGACGACGGTGATCGAGGGGACCGTGACGCTCTAGTGGTGTGTCTCGGAAATAAGCGACTGGTCTCCGGCGCTCGATCGGCGCCTGGCTGCGTTGTCGTCGGTCGAGATAGCTCCGCTATCCCTCCCTCCTCCGCCTTGCCAGACCACCGATCGCTCCACCGGATACCGGCCACCTATTTCCGAGACACACCACTAGCGATGTCGCGACCGCACCGGATGGTGTCGGCGCGCTGTGCCAAGGTGGGTGCCATGAGCGACGCCCCTGGCGACCCGGACAAGGGTGATCCCGAGACGAGTGGCGGCGAGACCCTGAGCAACAAGGCTGCCAAGAAGCGACGTCGACGCGAACCGCCACCGGACCCGGCGCCGCTGCCCGGCCTCGTCGACGCGCACACCCACCTCGCTGCATGCGGCGGACGCGACGCCGAGACGGTCCGCGCGATCTGCGACCACGCGCAGGGCGTCGGCGTCGGCCATGTGGTCACCGTCGCCGACGACATGGTCGATGCACGGTGGGCGGTCGCCGCCGCGGAGTGGGACGTTCGCGTCTACGCGGCGGTGGCCCTGCACCCGATGCATGCCGGCGATCTGAACGACGAGACCGCCGCCGAGCTCGAGCACATGGTGCGTCACCCGCGAGTCGTCGCGGTGGGCGAGACCGGGCTCGACTATTACTGGCCCGGAAAGTCCGACGACTGTGCGTCGCCCGAGGTGCAGCACGAGACGTTCCGCTGGCACATCGACCTCGCGAAGCGGGTCGGCAAGCCGCTGATGATCCACAACCGCGAGGCCGACCGGGATCTACTCGACGTCCTGGCCGCGGAGGGCGCCCCGGAATCCGTGATCATGCACTGCTTCTCCGGTGACCGAAATGTTGCACGCGAATGTGTCGAGCGTGGGTTCATGCTCAGTTTCGCCGGCACTGTGAGCTTCGCCAACGCCGATGAGCTCCGGGTCGCGGCCGAGTTGGTCCCCGACGACCAGATCCTCGTCGAGACCGACGCGCCGTTCCTGACCCCGCATCCCTACCGTGGCCAGCCCAATCAGTCCTATTGTCTGCCGTACACAGCCCGGGCCCTCGCGGCCGTGCGTGGCGTGGCGGACGAGGAGATGGCTCGCATCCTCGGGGCGAACGCACGGCGCGTCTTCGGCATCCCTTTGCCATAATCTGGCCGGTTCGTTATCGTACTGTGATCCAGCTGGCCGATGTGCTGATCCACTCGGCCGGCGTGGTGCCAGTGTTGCCTATCAGGATGTCGTGCCCTTGTCTTCTCTGCCCAACCCAGAGCTGCAAAACCCCGAACTGTCGAACCCGGAGCCGTCCGCTCCGACATCGTCGGGTTCGGTGTTCGCCAAGATCAACGGCTCGAAGTCGTTGCGTGTCCGCGTCGCCGTCGGCGCCGTGTGCGCCACCGTCGCGGCCGGCGGGGTCATGGGCGTCAGCATGCACAAGAACGTCGCGATCGACGTGGACGGCGACATCCGGCACGTGTCCACCATGGCGATGTCCGTCGAGAGTCTCCTCGAGTCGGAGGGGCTGGCGCCCGCCGACGGTGACAAGGTGAGCCCGGCACCCGACTCGGGCTTCGGCGACGGCCAGACCATCAAGGTCAACAAGCTCAAGGAACTCACCCTCGACATCGAGGGCAAGCGCGAGACCATCGTCACCAACGCCTCGACCGTGGACCAGTTGATGGCCGAACGCGGACTGACCCACGCCGCCGAGGAGACCGCCTTCGGCGAGGAACTGCCGGTCGACGGCGGTCAGATCGAGGTCGCGCTGCCCAAGCCGGTGAACCTCGTCGACGGACCGGCCCGCAAGCGCCCGACCGTCGCCGCGCATACCGTCAAGGATCTGCTCGAGTCGCTCGGCACCCCGCTGGGCGCCGAAGACAAGGTCACCCCGGCCGCCGACACCAAGATCACCCCGAACCTCAAGATCGTCGTCACCCGGATCAAGACCGAGGACGTCACGCTCACGGAACCGGTCGCCCCGCCGGAGGTCAAGAAAGAGGACCCGACCCTCGTCCGCGACCGCAAGGTCGTGGAGAAGAAGGGCACGCCCGGCGAGGCGCGTGTCACATACAAGGTGACCACCGTGAACGGCCGGGTCGTCAAGCGCGACAAGCTGACCAGCGAGGTGCTCAGCGAGCCCGTCGCGGCCACCGTTCGCATCGGCACCAAGCCGGGTGCGCCGTTCGTGCCGCCGGGGTCGGTGTGGGACGCGCTCGCCGCGTGCGAGGCGACCGGCAACTGGGCGATCAACACCGGCAACGGCTTCTACGGCGGCGTCCAGTTCGACCAGAACACCTGGGAACGCTGGGGCGGACTCGAGTACGCGCCGCGCGCCGACCTCGCCACCCGCGAAGAACAGATCGCCATCGCGAAGAAGACCCAGGCGGTCCAGGGCTGGGGCGCATGGCCGTCCTGCTCGTCCAAGCTGGGCCTGCGCTGATCAGCGACTCGACAGCGGGTTCACCCGACGGCGCGCCCGACGAGGCTCCGCGTCTCCTCGGGCCGGCACAGATCAGGGAGCTCGCGGCGGAGGTCGGCGTCCGGCCGACCAAGACTCTCGGACAGAACTTCGTCCACGACGCGAACACCGTGCGAAGGATCGTCGCGGCATCGGGGGTCGGGCCTGACGACACCGTCCTCGAGGTCGGGCCCGGGCTGGGCTCGCTCACCCTCGCCCTCCTCGGGACGGCGGGCAGGGTCGTCGCCATCGAGATCGATCCGGTGCTCGCGGAACGTCTTCCGGCGACGATCGCGGAGTATGCCCCGAGTCGGCAGGGCAACTTCGAAGTCATCCTCGCCGACGCGCTACAGGTGACGCGCGACGACCTGCCGGTGGTCCCCACCGCTCTGGTCGCGAACCTGCCGTACAACGTGTCGGTGCCGGTCCTGTTGCACCTGCTCGGACTCTTCCCGGAGATCACCACCGCCCTCGTGATGGTGCAGGCCGAGGTCGCCGACCGCCTCGCCGCCGGCCCGGGCAGCCGCACCTACGGGGTGCCGAGCGTCAAGGCGCGCTACCACGGTCGCGTGAGCCGGGCCGGTGCGGTGGGGCGCAACGTCTTCTGGCCCGAACCCAAGGTGGAGTCGGGTCTCGTCCGCATCGAACGAACCGACGACCACTCGACCGATCCCGTTGTGCGGCAACAGGTGTTCGCCGCGATCGACGCTGCATTCGCCCAGCGACGCAAGACGATGCGCTCGGCGCTGGCCGGCTGGGCCGGTTCGGCGGCCGAGGCCGAACGCCGGCTCCGTGAGGCCGGTATCGATCCGGGTGTGCGGGGCGAGAAGCTCGACGTCGACGACTTCGTCCGCCTCGCGCGCACGACTTGATTTCGACGCCGGGTCGCTGATCGCGGGAGACCGCGGCTCGTCGTGGGGGCGGGCGCAAAACCACTCGCCGTCGGCGGGGAGAGGCTCGTACCGTGTTGTGCATCCACAGCATCGACGACGAGGTCCGACATGGCTCCACCACAGACTCTGACGACGCCGAGGCTGCGGCTGCGCGCACCCGCCGACCGTGACATCGAACCGATCTTCCGCGCCTGCCAGGACCCGGACATCCAGCGCTTCACACTGGTCCCGGTCCCGTATACGCGGGCGCACGCCGAACGTTTCGTCCGCGACATCGCCCCGGCCGCCGGGTCGTCGGTGTGGGCGATCGAGATCCCCGGCGGTGAACTCGTCGGCACCATCGGACTGCGAACCGTCGAGAAAGGCGTTGCGTCACTGGGCTATTGGTGTGCGCCGTCGCATCGGGGCCATCGCTACCTCACCGAGGCGCTCGCCGCGGTCCTCGACCACGCCTTCGCCGACCCCGCCGACGGCGGAGCCGGGTTCGATCGCGTGATCTGGCGGGCGCTGGTCGACAACGTGGCCTCGGCGCGGCTGGCGGCGTCGGCCGGCTTCCGCTACACCGGCCGACGCCCCGAGGACGAGATCGATCAACTCCCGTCGGGTCGCCACGTCGGCGATGTGCACACCGCCGTGCTGCGAGCGGGCGAGGACCGCACCCAGCAGTCCTGGAACCTCGAGCAATCGGACTCAGTTCGACGCGGCGCGCAGTTTCTCCAGTAGCTCGGGAGCGGCGTCGCGCAGGAACGCGTCCTGGGTGTCGCCCCCGATCTGCACCAGCGCGATGTCGGTGAACCCTGCCTCCCAGAACGGTTTCACCGCCTCGACGATCTGGTCGAGGTCCGGGCCGCAGGGGATGTTGCCCGCGACGTCGTCCGGCGTGACGAACTGCGTCGCTGCGGCGAAGCCCGCGGTGGTGCGCAGGTCGGCGTTGACATCCCACCCGCCGGCGAACCACCGGAACTGATCGTGGGCGCGCTCGATCGCCTTGTCGCGGTCGGGATCCCAGCTGATGGGGATCTGCCCGATCGCGCGGGACCGCTGCCCGTCGACGGTCGGGGTCGACGAATGTTCGTTCCAGGCCTTGATGAAGTCGGCGTCGGGTTCGACGGCGATCAGGTGGTCGGCCAATGGCCCGAACGTCTCGATACCCGCATTGCCCGCCACCGCGACGCCGATCGGGACGGGCTGGTCGGGCAGATCCCAGATCCGGGCGGCGTCGACCTGGAAGAACTCGCCGCGGAAGTCGACAAGCTCACCGGTGTGCAGTTTGCGGATGATCTCGATCGCCTCGGCGAGCATGTCCTGGCGGTCGGCGACCGAGGGCCAGCCCTCGCCGACCACGTGCTCGTTCAGGTTCTCGCCCGAGCCGAGGCCGAGAGTGAAGCGACCGTCGGCGAGGATCTGCAGCGTCGCAGCCTTCTGCGCGATGATCGCCGGGTGGTAGCGGATCGTCGGGCACGTCACGTAGGTCATCAGGTCGACCCGCTCGGTCGCGTGGGCCACGGCTCCCAGGACCGTCCACGCGTACGGGGCGTGTCCCTGGGCCGAGAGCCACGGGAAGTAGTGGTCGCTCGACACCTCGAAGTCGAAGCCGGCGTCTTCGGCGCCGACGGCGTACCGCACCAGCTCTTTCGGGCCTGCCTGCTCGGTCATCAGGGTGTAGCCGAAACGTGTTGCCATGGAGGTCTCCTCTGCGAGATGGGTCGCCTCGGTGTAGCCATGAGTCATGGGTCCGAAACCCGGGACGCTCGAGACGGTGGTGCCCGGACGACGGACGTTCGACGACGGGGCGCGGTTCTCGACCCCGGAAACGAGGCGCAGATGCCAGACCGGAAAGCGGATGGGTCGATCGACACCGTGCTGCTCGATGTCGACGGTACGCTCGTCGACTCCACCTACCTCCACGCGTTGGCGTGGATGCGGGCCTTCGCTGCTCACGACCTGATCCCGCAGTGGTGGCAGGTGCACCGGGCGATCGGCATGGGTGGCGACCGGCTCGTCGGCGAGCTGCTCGGCGACGACGTGGAGGAATCGCTCGGCGACACCTTGCGCGACGAGTGGGAGGAGGCCTATCGCGACCTGCTGCCCGACGTGCGGCCCCTGCCCGGCGCTGCCGATCTGGTGCGGGGACTGCTGGACGCCGGCTACCGGGTGGCGCTCGCGTCGTCGGGCAAGTCGGAGTTCACCGACGCCGCGCTCGAGTCGATGGGATTGTCGCGGAACGACTTCGCCGCCGTGACCACCTCGGACGACGCCGATTCGTCCAAACCGGCGCCCGACATCCTGTCGGTCGCGCTCGCCGAGGCCGGCGGTGGAAAGGCTGTCGTCGTCGGCGACACCGTGTGGGACGTGGCGTCGGCGCATCGCCTGCCGGCGGAGTGCGTGGCGGTACGGTCCGGTGGTTTCGCGGAGGGTGAGTTGCGCGACGCGGGCGCGGTGCTGGTCGTCGAGCACGTCGGACAACTCGTCGACCGCGGCTGGCGCCCCTGATCGACGGCGGCTGGAGCGCCGGACCGACCGCATCGGTCGGCGCGGGGCCGACGTCGGGGCGCTAGGCTGGATCATTGTGTCGCGAACGTCGCTGTCGGTGGTGTCGGACTCCGTCACCGCGCGGGCTCCGTCGAAGGTCAATCTGCACCTCGGGGTCGGTCCGCGCCGCGAGGACGGCTACCACGACCTCGTGACCGTCTTCCAGGCGCTGTCCCTGCACGACGACATCAGGGTCGCCCGGGCCAACGAGATGAGCATCACGGTTCGTGGCGAAGGCGCCGGGTCGGTCCCGACGGACGAGTCCAACCTGGCGGTCCGGGCGGCGCTGGCACTTGCCGAGTGGGCGGACCGTCCCGGCAAGGTCGCGATCGACATCGACAAGACGATCCCGGTGGCCGGGGGCATGGCCGGTGGCAGCGCGGATGCCGCCGGGGCGCTGGTCGCACTCGCCGCCCTGTGGAAGCTCGACATCGGCCGCGACGACCTCGCCGCGATCGCGGCGGACCTGGGCAGCGACGTCCCGTTCGCGTTGCACGGCAACACCGCCCTGGGTACCGGACGCGGCGAGCGGCTGATGCAGGTCCTCTCCCGCGGTGACTTCCACTGGGTGCTCGCGCTCGCACGCGACGGACTGTCCACGCCCGCGGTGTACCGCGAACTGGATCGGCTGCGCGACAGCCGTTCCGGAGAATGCGCCACCGACGACGAGCGGGACCTCCTCCGCCGCCCCGACGAACTCATGCAGGCCCTGGCGTCCGGTGACCCGCACGCGGTGGCGCCCTTGCTGCACAACGACCTACAACCGGCGGCGCTGTCGCTGCAACCCACCCTCCGCCGGACCCTGCGTGCCGGAATCGACGCCGGAGCACTGGGCGGCATCGTGTCCGGCTCCGGTCCGACATGCGCCTTCCTGTGCGCCGACGAGACCGGCGCGGTGAACGTCGCCGCCGAACTGTCCGGCGCCGGCGTCGCCCGGTCGGTCCGCATCGCCAGCGGTCCCGCCGCCGGTACGCGCGTCCTCGGAGCCGACGTCCGCCACTGATCGCCTACGGTTGCCTGATGTCCCGCAGACCCTCCGCAGTCGTCGCCCCACTGCTCGCGGTCAGCGCAGTCGTCGCTCTACTGCTCGCGCTCTGCATCGTCACGGCCGGCCCGTCGACGGCCGCCGCACCCGCCGACGGTTTCGTCTTCACCACCTCCGAGGTTCCCGACGACGAACTCCCGTCGGCGGCCGGTTCGGGCACCCGCCTCACCTATGCGACGCGCGATCAGAACGGCCGCCCGGCGATGTCGAGCGGCGTGTACTGGGTGCCGAAGGGTACGCCGCCCGCCGGTGGCTGGCCCGTCGTGTCCTGGGCACACGGGACGGTCGGCCTGGCCGACGAGTGCGCGCCGACCCTGCACCGGCTGGGCGACGGTGTCGAGGCCCCGGTGCGCGCGGCGCTCGACGCCGGGTTCGCGGTCACGGCAACCGATTACGCGGGGCTCGGGTCGGCGGGGGAGACCGAATACCTCGGCGGTCGCGCGGCGGCTCACTCGGTGATCGACATGATCCGCGCGGCGCGGTCGGTCGACGCCTCGCTCGGATCACGCTGGGTGTCGACCGGGCACTCGCAGGGGGGCCACGCTGCGCTGCACGCGGGCCGTCTCGCCGCGGAATTCGCACCGGAACTGCCGGTCGCCGGCATCGTCGCGATCGCCCCGGTCTCGTCGCTGGAGAACCTGTTCGGTCTGTTCGGTCCCCGCGTGCCCGGCCTCGGCGCGCTCAATGTGCTGAGTGCGCCGTTCCTGTTCACCCTCGCCGGTCTCGACCACGCGAATCCAGAACTCCGCGTCGCCGATTCCCTGACGTCGGACGGCAAGCGTTTCCTCGACCGCGCGCGTGCCCGGTGCAACGGGGATCTCGTAGATGCGTTGCGGTCGGTGCCGCCGGGCTCACTCGTGGCGTCGTCGTTCACCGCGGAGCAGGACTTCCGGGACGCCCTGCGGGAGTATGCGGAGGTGCCCGTCTCCGGCTACCCGGTGAAAGTCACGCTCGCACATGGTCTTCTCGATCCCGTGCTGCCTTACCCGCTGAGTCGTTCGCTGCGGTCCGCGATGCGTGAGGCCGGCACGGATGTGGACCTCAAGACCTACGCGCGGGCCGATCACAGCGGCGTCGTCGACGAGTCGCTGCCGGACGTGCTGGCCGCGATCCGGGAGTCGTTCGGCCGTTGAGGTCGGGCCGACCGGTTCTCGCGGAGTCGATCACTCGACGCTCTCGCCGAGTTCCATCCAGCGTTCCTCGAGTTCTTCGAGTTCGGATTCCATGCTGCGGATGCTCTCCGTCTCCGCGGCAAGGCCTTGGTAGTCGGACTGATCATGGTCGGCCAGCGCGGTCCGGGCAGCATCGATCTTGCTGTGCAGCTTGTCGATCCGACGCTCGAGCGAGGCGAGCTCCTTGTTGGCCGCGCGCAGCTCGGCGCCGCTGAGGGACGAGCCCGACACGCCGCCGTTCCCCGAAGCTGTGGCGCTCGTACCGGATCCGCCCGACGTCGATCCGGAACCCGACGTCTTCGCCTGTGCCGAGCGGAGTCTCAAGAACTCGTCGACGCCGCCGGGGAGGTGGCGGAGCCCGCCGTCGAGGACGGCGAACTGCTGATCGGTGACCCGCTCCAGGAAGTACCGGTCGTGCGAGACGACGATCAGCGTGCCGGGCCACGAGTCCAGCAGGTCCTCGAGCGCGGCGAGCATGTCGGTGTCGAGGTCGTTGGTCGGCTCGTCGAGGATCAGCACGTTCGGCGCGTCGAGCAGGATGAGCAGCAACTGCAGCCGCCGCTTCTGCCCGCCCGAGAGGTCGCGGACCGGGGTCGAGAGCTGCGCGCCGTCGAAGCCGAGCCGCTCGAGCAGCTGCGACGGCGACAGTTCCTGTGCCTTCGACCCGGAGCCGAAAGTGTACGTGGTCTGCAACTGCGCGATGACCACCCGCACCGGGTCGTCGAGGTACCGGTCGAGGTCGTCGAGGCGTTGGGTCAGGGTGGCGACCTTGACCGTCTTGCCGCGTTTGACTCGGCCGCCGGTCGGTTCCACGGTTCCGGCGATGAGGCCGAGCAGCGTCGACTTGCCCGCGCCGTTGACCCCGAGGATGCCGGTGCGCTCACCGGGCGCCAGCCGCCACTCGACGCCGTCGAGGACGTTGCGGTCACCGTAGGAGACCGACACGTCGAGCAGGTCGACGACGTCCTTGCCCAGACGAGCGGCGGCCAGTGACTGCAACGCAACCGTGTCGCGGACCGGTGGGACGTCGGCGATGAGGGCATTGGCCGCGTCGATGCGGAACTTGGGCTTCGACGTCCGGGCCGGCGCGCCGCGGCGGAGCCAGGCCAGTTCCTTGCGGGCGAGATTCTGTCGTCGTGCCTCGATCGCGGCGGCCTGCCGGTCCCGTTCCACCCGTTGCAGAATGTACGCCGCGTAACCACCCTCGAAGGGTTCGACGATGCGGTCGTGGACCTCCCAGGTGACCGTGCACACCTCGTCGAGGAACCACCGGTCGTGGGTGACCACCAGCAGTCCGCCGGCGTTGGCCGGCCAGCGTCGCTTCAGGTGGTCGGCGAGCCAGGTGATGGCCTCGACGTCGAGGTGGTTGGTCGGCTCGTCGAGCGCGAGGACGTCATGCTCGCCCGCGAGGAGTCGTGCCAGCGACACGCGGCGGCGCTGACCACCCGACAACGAACTGGTGGGCGCTGTCCATTCGACGTCGCCGAGCAACCCGCCGATGACGTCGCGGACCTTCGCGTCGCCCGCCCATTCGTGTTCGGGACGGTCGCCGACGACGGCGTGCCCGACGGTCTCGTCGTCGTCGAAGACGTCGACCTGGTCCAGCACGCCGATGCGGACGCCGCCGCGGACGGTGACGCGACCGGAATCGGGTTGCATCCGTCCGGCGAGCATCGCCAGCAGGCTCGACTTACCGTCGCCGTTTCGGCCCACGATGCCGATCCGGTCGCCCTCGTTGACCCCGAGGGACACCGACTCGAAGACCTTGGTGGTCGGGTATTCGAGGCCAAGGGTTTCCGCGCCGAGTAGATGAGCCACCCGACAAACGCTAGTGGGTGACCGGTCTCGGCCTAACGGCGGATGGCCCCGTTGATCATGGCCGCGAACGCGACGGCGCCGGCCTGGTTGACGTGGAAGGGCAGCGCGATCCGATTCGACAGGGCGCTCTCGTACCAGGGGTTGATGAGGTTGCAGGCATCGTGTCCCGCCGATCCTCGGTTGGCGTCGATGAAGGTGCCGCCGACCTCGGTCGACGCCCGCCACAGCGCGCCGTTGGCACGGTTGAAGACCTCGCGCATCCACCGGGCGTCGGGGTCACTCAGCGGGACCAGCGGCCAGCACCCGGTGAACCCGATGAAGCCGCCCAGACCGACGACGATGATCTGGGCGTGCGGCGCCTTGTTCCGGATCGCGCGCAGAGCGGGGGTGACGCGGTTCTCCATGAGTTCGATCCGCCACCGGACCTCGTTCTCGAGGGCACGGTTGTGGCGGCAGCGCCGGTCGGTGAACGCCGGGGTCCGGCACTGGCCGAAGATCGCGCCCCACCGCATGTCGTTGCCGCCGATGCTCACGGTGATCAGCTGAGCGTCGCGCGGAACCAGGTGCAGCTGAATGGGTTTCGTGCCACCGCTGGTGTGCTGCGGGGCCCGGTACAGGTGTGCCGACTGCGCGCCCGCACACGAGGCGTCGATGAAGCGTCGCGGCAGGGTCGCGGCGGCGACGAGGGTGGGGTAGTTGAACGCCGACCGCTTGCATCCGCCGAAGTAGGCGGGCGTCGGGGTGTAGAAGCTGCCGGACGCACGCGAATCACCGAGAGCGACGTAGGTACCGCCGGTGTAGCGCGTCGGGGCCGCCTGCGCGGGCGCGGCCACCGCCGCCATCATCGACACCACGAACGCGGTGACCAGCACCGTCGCCAAGATCTGGACCCCGCCCCGAAACCTGCCTACCACCGAACACCGCTTCCACTGCCCACCGAGTTTGCTCAGGGAATCGTAAGGCACGACCTCGGGTCCGACGACAGAGTGCGGGATCCGTATTGGAAACCGGCACGAATCCCGCACTCTGCGGGAAGTGGACCCGACTGGCGACCCTGCAGGTCTCCGCGGACGCCGTTCTCAGCGGACTCGCGGCGGCGTGGTGGCATGGCCTCGTGACCAAACGGCCGACGACGATCACCGTCACCGCTCCCCGAAGCTGGCACGGTTCGCCGGAGAAGGGGACGGTGGTCATCCGGAGATCCCTCGACGCGGCCGACGTCGTGGTCGAGAAGGGACTCACGGTGACCGCGGTGCCGTTGTCCGTCCTCGAAGGCGCCGTTGAAGGAAAGATGGACGTACTCGACCGGGCACTTCAGAACAAGAAGGTCACGGTTGACGCTCTCCTCGAGACCTACCAGCGGCGACGCCGCTGCCGTGGTGCAACCGAGATGGCGAAGATGCTCGTGCTCGTCGGTTCTGGTGCCCGTTCGGCTGCCGAACGGCTGACCGTGAAACTGTTCGCCGAGCACGACATAGCGGGTTGGGTCGCCAACCACCCGGTGTCCGGTTACGAAATCGACTTCGCCTTCGTCGGGAGGAAGGTGGCGGTCGAGATCGACGGCATGGCTCATCACCGGGACGCCGAGGCGTTCCAGCACGACCGCACCCGCCGCAACACCCTCATCGCACTGGGCTGGACGGTGTTGAACTTCACCTGGGCGGATCTCGTGGAACGCCCGGGATACGTCGCGTCGCAGGTGCGACGAGCGACCGTCTGATCACCCTCCGCAAAGTGCGGGATTCGTACTGGAAACCGTTACGAATCCCGCACTTTGGAAGAGCTCTGGACCACCTACAGGCCGAGATCCTTGGCGATGATCGTCTTCATGACCTCGCTGGTACCGCCGTAGATCCGCGTGACGCGGGTGTCGGCGTAGAGCCGGGCGATGGGGTACTCCAGGACATAGCCGTACCCGCCGTGCAACTGCAGGCACTTGTCGATGACCTTGCCCGCGGTCTCGGTGGCGAACAGCTTCGCACGGGCCGCATCCGGGACGGTGAGCTCGCCCTCGTTGTAGAGTTCGAGTGCACGGTCGACGAATTGGCGGATGGCCTCGACCTCGGCGGAGCACTCGGCGAGGACGAACTTGGTGTTCTGGAACGCCGCAACGGGTTTGCCGAAGACGTCGCGCTCCTTGGTGTAGGCGATCGCGTGCTGAACGGCCGCGGCGGCGGTGGCCGACGCCCCGATGGCGATGGTGAGTCGTTCCTGCGCGAGATTGTGCGCCAGGTACGAGAAGCCGGCACCCTCCTCGCCGAGCCGGTCCTCGACCGGCACCTTGACCGAGCTGAACGAGAGCTCGGCGGTGTCGGAGGCCTTGAGGCCGATCTTCTCGATCTTGCGTCCGACGGCGAAACCCTCCGACGAGGTGTCGACCACCAGGATCGACAGTCCCGCACGACGATTCGACTCGTCGAACGGTGCGGTCCGGGCGACGACCAGGATGCGGTCGGCCAAGGCGCCGCCGGTGATGAACGTCTTCGCGCCGTCGAGTACGTAGTGCGACCCGTCCTCGGACAGCTTGGCGGTGGTCGAGATGTTGGCGAGGTCCGACCCGGTGCCGGGTTCGGTCATGGCGATCGCGAACATGAGTTCGCCGGAACAGAATCCGGGCAACCACCGCTGCTTCTGTTCGTCGGTGGCGTACTCGACGAGGTAGGGGAGGATCAGGTTCGAGTGCACCGAGTAACTGCCGAAGGTGACACCGGCCGCCGATGTCTCCTCCGCGATCACCATCGAATAGGTGAAGTCCGAGACGCCACCGCCCCCGAACTCTTCGGGTGCCTCGATGCCCAGGACGCCGAGTTCGCCCAGCCTGTTGTAGAACTCGCGCGGCGGATGGCCCTGCTTCTCCCAATCGTGGTACACCGGCGCGACCTCTTTGGCGATGAAGTCACGGATGGTCTTGCGGAAGGGCTCATGGTCCTCGGTGAAGATGCGACGCTGCATTGGTCCCTCGAAACTGTTGTGGGCGGACGGGTCTGACGACATTCACCTCAAGTGGTCATCGCTCCTGATATTCGCGTAGGAGCCCCTTGGAGATGATCTGTTTCTGGATCTCGCTGGTGCCCTCGCCGATCAGCAGGAAGGGCGCGTCGCGCATGAGGCGCTCGATCTCGAATTCCTTCGAGTAGCCGTAACCGCCGTGGATGCGGAAGCTGGCCTGGGTGACCTCGGCGCAGTACTCACTGCACAGGTACTTGGCCATCCCGGCGGCGACGTCGTTGCGCTCGCCGGAGTCTTTCAGTCGTGCCGCATTGACCATCATCAGGTGTGCCGCCTCGACCTTCGTCGCCATCTCGGCCAGCGAGAACGCAACGGCCTGGTGCTCGGCGATGGGTTTGCCGAAGGTGGACCGCTGCTGCGCGTACTTCGCCGCGAGTTCGAAGGCGCGCTGGGCGATTCCGCAGGCGCGGGCCGACACGTTGACGCGCCCGACCTCGACGCCGTCCATCATGTGCGCGAAGCCGCGGCCCGGTTCGCCCCGAGGATGTCGGTGGCGGGCGCGCGGTAACCGTCGAAGATCAGCTCGGTGGTGTCGATGCCCTTATAGCCCATTTTGTCCAGCTTGCGCGGGATAGTCAGGCCGGGGAGTACCTCGCCGAAGCCGGCCGGCTTCTCCACCAGGAACGTCGTGAGGTTCTTGTGCGGCTTCTCGTTGCCCTCCTCGGTACGGACAAGAGCGGCAACGAGAGTCGACGACCCGCCGTTGGTCAGCCACATCTTCTGACCGTTGATGACGTATCCGTCGTCTCCGTCCCGCTTCGCGCTGGTCTTGATCGCCGCGACGTCGGACCCCAGTTCCGGTTCGGACATCGAGAACGCGCCGCGCACCTCGCCCGTCGCCATGCGGGGGAGGAAGCGCTGTTTCTGCTCGTCGGTCCCGTGCTGGCGGATCATGTACGCCACGATGAAATGGGTGTTGATCACGCCCGACACGCTCATCCATCCACGTGCCAGTTCTTCAACGCACAACGCGTAGGTCAGCAGGGACTCGCCGAGTCCGCCGTACTCCTCGGGGATCATCAGGCCGAACAGGCCCATCTCGGCCATGCCGTCGACGATGGCCTGCGGATACTCGTCGGCGTGCTCGAGTTCCTGTGCGGTGGGGATGATCTGCTTGTCGACGAACGAACGGACGTTGGCCAGGATCTCCGTCTGGATCTCGGTGAGGCCCAGGGTCTGCGCGAGGCGGGTCATGGTGGCTGGTCTCCGAAGTCGGTCGGGGTGCGCTCGCACCGTCGGGCGGACGTTGGTGCGCGACCGGCACGCGCCCGTCTCACAGCATGCCCGGCGGCGGCCCGGCGAAGTAGTCGCGGTGAACTAAGGGAGCGATAGCGCGAGCCAATGGCACTCGGCTGCGCCACCGGCGCCTATCGGTCCGATAGCCATCGCCGATGACCCCGCTCGCAACTCCGTGTCCTCAACACATAGGCAGCGACAGTCAGGTCGTTCGCCGAGCGAACGTTGTCAGAGGGGTTCGACCCTGGTTTGAATCGGAACGGATATGAGCCATAACACTGACGGAGCGCATCGCAACCCAGATCACTCGTCTGGAAGAGGTAATGCCATGACGGTCTCCACCGCCTCCGGATCAGGAGCCGGCGACAAGCCCGGGTCAGCGGCGCGCACGGGACCCGATGGTCCCGCCCACACCGTCGACTTCGAAGCGGCCCAGACGCCGCGAGGTCTCGGCCCGCGCGGCGAATCACGCGCCGGCGCCTGGGGTCTCACGGCTCTGCTGGTCAGCCTCTACGTGATCAACTACGCCGACAAGGCGGTGCTGGGCATCATCGCGCAACCCTCGCGAGGAGCTGGGTCTGAGCTCCTCGCAGATCGGTCTCGTCGGCAGCCTGTTCTTCCTCACGTTCACGATCGGCGGCTTCTTCGCGGGACTGCTCAACCGCTGGATGACCCTGCGCTGGTCGCTGGTCCTCCTGGCCCTGTGCTGGGCCGCGGCGATGCTCCCCATGGTGGTCGTGGCGTCGTTCGCGGTCCTCGTCCTCAGTCGGCTGTTCCTCGGTCTCGCCGAAGGTCCGAGTTCGGCGCTCCTGCACACGGCGGCCTACTCCTGGCGTCCGCCGGCCCGGCGCGCCCTGCCCGGTGCCCTCCTCGCCGGTGCCGCGTCGATCTCGAAGATCGCGATCGCTCCGCTGCTCGCCGTGATCACAGTGAGCTTCGGGTGGCGCTGGGCACTGATCTCCCTTGCCGCCGGTGGCCTCGTCTGGTGTGTCGTCTGGCTGTCGACCTGGCGCAACGGCCCGTACATCGCGAGTGGGAAGACGTCGAAGGACGCGCCGACCGCGAGTGCCGGCGCCGAACCCGCGACGCCGTGGATCTCGATCTTCCGCTCACGCACGTTCGTCACCGGCGCGCTCGTCGTGATGAGCGTTTATGCGCTGGTCAGTGTCGTGCTCACGTGGTTGCCGTCGTACTTCGAAGAGGGGCTGGGGTACAGCCGCCTGCAGTCCGGGTCGATGTTCGCGTTCCCCTCGATCGTCGGCCTGGTCCTGATGGTGCTGAGTTCGATCACGAGTGATCGGATGATCTCGAAAGGGGCGACCTCGCGGATGCTGCGCATCGTCGTGCCGTCGGTCGGGGTTCTCGTCTCCGGTGTCCTGCTGTTCCTGCTGCCCTCGGTCGGCACACCGATCGTCGCGGTCGCGATCCTGTCGATCGGTTATGGCTTCGCGGCCACGGTGTTCCCGTTGTTCAACGCGGCCGTCGCCGAGATCTGCCCGCCCCGGCAGACCGCCGGAACGCTGGGTGTCTTCCTGGCGATCATGGCGATCGGCGGTCTCGTCGCGCCGTACGCGACGGGTGTCATCGTCGACGCGGCCGCCACGCCGGCCGAGGGTTACGCCACCGCGTTCCAGGTGCTCGGAATCGTCGCCGCGGTGTGCGCGGTGCTCGCGCTGGTCTTCGCCGATCCCGAGCGCGATCGTGCTCGGTTGCGTCCGCACGCGCCGGCCGTCGAAGGCGCCACCTCGTGACTTGCGCGTCCCATAGGTAGGGCCTCATCGACTGTGAGTGTGAATCGACTTGTCTGCCAAGCGCCCCGGTGGTCGGCTCGTCACAGCGGGCGATCGGCGTCCGCCGGCGTGGTGCACGTCGGACACAACTTCATCCCTTGCCCTGACATCGAGGAGTCCCCATGCGTGATGCAGTGATCGTCGACGCGGTCCGCGCGCCCATCGGCCGCCGCCGCGGCGCCCTGTCCGGTATCCATCCCGCCGACCTGTCCGCCCATGTACTGGAGGCGCTCGTCGAGCGGACCGGCATCGATCCGGCCGTCGTCGACGACGTCGTCTGGGGATGTGTCAGCCAAGCCGCCGAGCAGGCGGGCAATGTCGCGCGGACGGCCGTGCTCGCCGCCGGCTGGCCCGAGAGTGTCCCCGGAACCACTGTGACGCGCGCCTGCGGGTCCAGCCAGCAGGCGGTCAGCATGGCGGCCGCGGCGGTGGTGTCCGGCCAGCAGGATGTCGTGATAGCCGGCGGGGTCGAGTCGATGAGTCGTGTCCCGATGGGCAGCGCCGCACCGAATGGCGAGCATCAGCCGCCCACGGTCCTCGACCGTTACGGCGTCGACAAGTTCAGCCAGGGGATCGGCGCCGAGATGGTCGCCGCGAAATGGGGATTGGACCGCACCCGCCTCGACGAGTACTCGCTGCGCTCGCACGAACTTGCTGCGCAGGCGGCCGACCGCGGTGCGTTCGACGCCCAATTGGCGCCGATTCCGGGGGTACTCGAGGGGGACGAGGGCATCCGCCGCGGTGGGACGCTCGAATCGCTCGCCAAGCTCAAGCCGGCCTTCAGCGAGGACGGCGTGATCCACGCCGGCAACTCCTCGCAGATCTCCGACGGGTCGGGTGCCCTGCTGATCATGTCCGGCGAGACCGCGAAGTCGCACGGTCTCACGCCGATCGCCCGCATCCACACCGCGGTCGTCGCAGCCGATGACCCGGTGATCATGCTGACCGGGCCGATCCCGGCCACGGCCAAGGCGCTCAAGCGCTCGGGATTGTCGATCGACGACATCGGGGCTTTCGAGATCAACGAGGCGTTCGCCCCGGTCCCGCTGGCCTGGCAGGCCGAGACCGGTGCCGACATCGAGCGTCTCAACCCGCTCGGCGGTGCGATCGCCGTCGGTCACCCGCTCGGCGGTTCGGGCGCCATCCTCATGACGCGGCTCGTACACCACATGCGCGACAACGGAATTCGGTACGGACTGCAGTCGATGTGCGAAGCCGGTGGCATGGCCAACACCACCATCCTCGAACTGCTCTGACCGCGGGCTTCCGCTCCTCTGCTCCCTGAGGTGCGAGGAGCGCAAGCGACGAGCCACGAAGGGCCTGGTGAGGCAAGTTTCGAAGCCCTTCGTGGCTCGCTTCGCTCGCACCTCAGGGAGCAACGGGGGCTCGCTTCGCTCGCACCTCAGGGAGCCGGGCCGGGCTCGCAAGCTCGCTCGTCAGGGAGCGCACAAATCACATCGAAAGGTACTGGATAACAATGAAACTCAATGGACTGTCGGTCGCGATCACCGGTGGTGCATCCGGTCTCGGGCTCGCCACGGCCCGGCGCGTCATCGACGCCGGTGGCCTGGTCACTCTGATCGACCTGCCGACCTCGGACGGTCAGGCCGTGGCCGACGGACTCGGCGCCGCCGCGTCGTTCGCGGCCGCCGACATCACCGACCGCGAACAGTTCGCCGCCGCACTCGATGTCGCCGACGACCGAGGTGGCCTGCGCGGACTCGTGCACTGTGCCGGGGCGGGCCGGCGCATGCGCATCCTGGACAAGGAGGGCAAGGCGGGTTCGGTGGAGGACTTCGAGTTCGTCATCAAGCTCAACCTCGTCGGGTCGTTCCATGCGCTCTCGCTCGGCGCGGAACGTATTGCGCGGCAGGAGCCCGTCGACGGGGAGCGGGGCGCCATCATCATGACCGCGTCGGTCGCGGCGTACGAGGGACAGATCGGCCAGATCAACTACTCGGCGTCGAAGGCGGGCATCGTCGGGATGACGCTGGTCGCCG
This sequence comes from Gordonia sp. BP-119, assembly GCF_016924115.1. Classification (NCBI taxonomy): domain Bacteria; kingdom Bacillati; phylum Actinomycetota; class Actinomycetes; order Mycobacteriales; family Gordoniaceae; genus Gordonia; species Gordonia sp. BP-119. The sequence goes on along the minus strand of NZ_JAFFZF010000010.1, from coordinate 72,957 downwards.
CACGGGACCTGGCCAGCAAGCTCATCCGCGTCAACACCATCGCGCCGGGCACGATGGACACGCCGCTGCTCGCCCGGCTGCGCGACGACGTGCGCGATGCGCTCGCCGCGAGCATTCCCAATCCGGCGCGGCTCGGTAGGCCGGAGGAGTTCGGTCAACTCGCCGCGTCGATCCTGGAGAACACCTATCTCAACGGCGAGACCATTCGCCTCGACGGGGCGATCCGGATGGCGCCGCGGTAACCCGAACCCCGGCACGTCCGTTCTGCGTCTCCACAACGCCTTTCGAGAGGAATCATCGCGATGTCTGTCACGGCGCCCACCACTCTGAGCTATCCCGACGCCACGATGGCGGTGCTGCCGGCGAGTATGGCCGCCCTCTACGGCGAGCGCGCGGCCGTCGTCGATGGCGCGACGACGCTCACGTTCACCGAGCTCGACGCGCGTTCGGCCGCCGTCGCGTCGGCGTTGCGTGCGGTCGGAGTGAGGGATCGCGATGTGGTCCTGCTGTACCTGACCAACAGCGTCGAGTTCGTCGTCGCCTACTACGGATCACTCCGGGCCGGTGCGGCGGTGACCCTGGTCAATCCGTTGCAGCCCCTACCGGGTCTGCGACGTCAGATCGCGGAAACCGCTGCGGTGGTGGGTTTCACGCAGATCGAGCAGTCCGCTCGTCTCCTGTCCGCCGCCGTCGGCACGGCGTTGACGACGGTGGTGACGGTGGACGGGGCCGCGGATGCGCCGGAGGGCATCGACACCGTCCCCCTAGCGGAGTTCGTCGTCGGGCACGAGACGGCCCCGCCGGTCTCGACCACGAGCGACGACGTCGCGCACCTCGCCTTCACCGGCGGCACCACGGGTGTCTCGAAGGGCGTTCGGGTCCTGCACCGCAACGTGCTCGGCAACGTCACGCAGATGATCGCCTGGCGGGCAGGTCATTCCGTGGCGGTGGGAACCGACGGTCTCCTGACCCTCACTCCCCGGTCGTCGGAGAACCCGGGGGTGGTGCCCGGGCATGCGGCGACGGTCGTCGTGTCCCCGCTGTTCCACGCGCACGCCCTCATCAACATGTCGTTTCTCCTGCTGTGCGGTGCCACGCACGTGTTCGCCGGTCGTTCCGAGCCCGGGCGGATGCTGGCTCTCATCGAGGCGCATCGGGCGTCGTACGTGACCGGGAGTCCCGCGATGTGGCATGCGCTCGCCGTCCACCCCGACGTCTCCACACGGGACCTGACCTCGGTGCGGGTGGTCTCCTCCGGCGCGGCGCCGATCGATCACGTGACCCTGGAGCAGCTCGAGAAGGCGTTCCCGGCATCGGCGATCGTGGAAGGATACGGCCTCACCGAGGCGACGTGCCTGGTGTCCTCGGCGCCCCTGACGTCCGGGGGTCGATACCGGCTCGGGAGTGTGGGTCTGCCGACGTTCGACACCCAGATCGAGATCCGCGCCGTCGACGATCCGGCCGTCGTCCTCCCGCCGGGGGAGAAGGGACAGTTGTGGGTGCGCGGCCCGCAGGTCACCGACGGCTATCTCGATCACCCCGAGAAGACGGCCGAGCAGTTCGTCGACGGGTGGCTCGACACCGGTGACATCGCCTACCGCGACGCCGACGGGTACCTCTACATCTGCGACCGCGCCAAGGACATGCTGATCTACAAGGGCTACAACGTGTATCCGCGCGAGCTCGAGGAGATCCTGGTGACGCATCCCGACGTCGGTGCGGCGGCGGTCGTCGCCCGGGAGGCGGGTGCGGTGGGGCAGGAGCCGGTGGCCTTCCTCGTCGCCCGGGACGGTCACGTCATCGACGCCGATGCGGTGTCGGACTTCGTCGCCGCGCAGGTGTTGCCCTACAAGAAGATCCGGGACGTGTACGTGGTCGACGAGCTGCCCACCTCGGCGGCCGGCAAGGTCCAGAAGGTGGCGTTGCGGGAGCGCCTGGCGAACGCCTGACAGGGTCAGCGCCGGCGCCCGAGGCGCCGGCGCACGCGCGTGTGGTCAGCGCTGCGCGCGCTTGACCAGGTTGCGCCCGATGATGAGTCGCTGGATCTCGCTGGTGCCCTCGTACAGGCGCAGCAACCGCACCTCGCGGTAGATGCGTTCCACCGCGACATCGCGCATGTAACCGCTGCCGCCGTGGATCTGCACGGCGAGATCGGCGACCTTGCCGACCATCTCGGTGCAGAACAGCTTGGCAGCCGACGGGGCGATGCGGCGGTCGGTGTCGTCGACCCACGCCCGGGCGGCCTCGCGCACCAGTGCGCGCCCGGCCATCACCCCGGCCTGCTGGTCGGCGAGCATGGCCTGGACCAGTTGAAACTCGCCGATCGCGGTACCGCCCTGGGTGGCGGTGGCGGCCCAGGTGACCGACTCGTCGAGCGCACGCTGCGCGGTGCCCACCGAGAGCCGCGATGTGCACCCGGCCTCGGGCCAGGCTCATCATCGCGGCCTTGTAGCCCACGTCCTCGCTGCCGCCGACCAGTGCCGACGCCGGCACCCGCACGGCGTCGAAGTGCACGTCCGCGGTCCAGGCGCCCTCCTGGCCCATCTTGCGGTCCTTGGCGCCGACGCTGAGGCCGGCGGCGTCGGCGGGGACCAGGAACACCGCGATGCCCGTGCCGTTCTCGTCGGCCGGACGGGTACGTGCGAACACGACGAACAGATCGGCCAGCGGCGCATTGGTGATGAACCGCTTCTCGCCCGTGATCACCCAGTCGTCACCGTCGCGGACGGCCTTCGTGCGCAGTCCGGCCGGATCGGACCCGGCCCCCGGTTCGGTCAGCGCGAACGAGGCGACAACCTCGCCGGACGCGATCTTCTCCAGCCACGCGGACTTCTGCTCGTCGGTGCCGAAGTGGACGAGGACCTGGCCGGCGATGCCGTTGTTGGTGCCGAACATCGAGCGCAGCGCCAGGGATGTGTACCCGAGCTCCATCGCGAGTTCGACGTCCTGGGTCAGATCGAGGCCGAGACCGCCCCACTCCTGCGGGATGGCGTAGCCGAACAGGCCCATGCTCTTCGCCGTCTGGCGGATGTCGTCGGGGATGGCGTCGGTGTCGAGGATCTCCTGCTCCCGCGGGACCACCACCTCGCGGACGAACTCGCGCGTCGCGGCGAGGATGTCGGCGAAGTCCTCGTCGCCCACCTCGGAGGAGGTCGTCCGCGCTGAATGCATCACTCCGGTCATGCTGTCACTCTCGCGGCCGGCGGGCGAGGGGTCCAATACGAAACCGGGATCGCTGCGATAGCCGTTGCGTATGAGCGCGGACGGGTCGATCGGGGCGGAACCTCGATAGATTTGTCCCCGCGGCACTCACCGCGGGCCCGGCGCTTCGCGACCGGTTGCCCGACGACCGTCACCCCGCCGCCCTCGAAAGGACTCCGATACATGTCATCGCACCCGCCCGCCGCCGCGTTGCTGGAGGGTCGTACGGCCGTCGTGACCGGCGGAGCCCAGGGCATCGGTTTCGAGATCGCCCGCTCGTTCGTCGACGCCGGCGCGCGAGTCGTGCTCGGTGACCTCAGCCTCGACGCCGCGCAGGCGGCCGCGGACGAGCTCGGCGGCCGCGACGTGGCCCGCGCGGTGAGGTGCGACGTCGTCGACGCGGGGGAGGTCGACGCGCTGCTCGCGGCCGCGGTCGACGGGTTCGGGGCACTCGATGTGCTGGTGAACAACGCCGGGATCACCCGGGACGCGACGATGCGCACCATGACCGAAGACGATTTCGATCAGGTCATCTCGGTGCATCTCAAAGGCACCTGGAACGGCACACGCAAGGCGGCGGCGATCATGCGCGAGGCCAAGCGTGGTGCGATCGTGAACATCTCGTCGCTGTCGGGCAAGGTCGGCATGGTCGGGCAGACCAACTACTCGGCCGCCAAGGCGGGCATCGTCGGCCTCACCAAGGCCGCGGCCAAGGAGATGGCCCATCACAGCGTGCGGGTCAACGCGATCCAGCCCGGCCTCATCCGGTCGGCGATGACCGAGGCGATGCCGCAGAAAGCGTGGGACCAGAAGATGGCGGAGATCCCGATGCGGCGCGCCGGCGAGGTCGGTGAGGTCGCGAGCGTCGCGCTGTTCCTGGCGTGTGACATGTCGTCGTACATGACGGGCACCGTCCTCGAGGTGACCGGCGGCCGTTTCATGTGACCGCCGGCCCTGCTCCACGCCTCCTCTGACACCGAAAGGTCACCCATGCGCGACGTCGTCATCTGCGAACCGGTCCGTACCCCGATCGGCCGTTACGGCGGGATGTTCAAGAATCTCACCGCCGTTGATCTCGGGGTCGCCGCGCTGACGGGGATGCTCGACCGGACCGGACTCGACTCGGAGAAGGTCGAGGACGTCATCCTCGGTCACTGTAACGGGAACAGCGAGGCGCCCGCCCTGGGACGAGTCATCGCACTCGATGCCGGGTTGCCGATCACAGTGGGCGGCATGCATATCGATCGTCGTTGCGGGTCGGGACTACAGGCCGTCATCCAGGCCGCCTACCAGGTGTCCTCGGGGGACAACGACGTCGTGGTCGCCGGCGGTGCTGAGTCGATGAGCAACGCGTCGTTCTACTCGGTGGACATGCGGTGGGGTGGGGCCCGGACCGGAATTGCCATGCACGACAGCCTCGTCCGGGCGCGCTCGACCGCCGGCGGCAAGAACTACCCGGTGCCCGGCGGCATGATCGAGACGGCCGAGAACCTGCGCAAGGACTACGAGATCTCCCGGGAAGAACAGGACGAACTGGCTGTGGCATCGCACGAACGAGCGGTGCGGGCCCAGAAGGATGGCGTACTGGCCGAGGAGATCGTCCCGGTCACCGTGGCTTCCGGCGCGAGTGGGCCCGCTCGCTCCGCTCCCGGCGCCCGGTCTGGTGATCAGGTCATCGACACCGACGAGCATCCACGCCCGGATGTCTCGGTCGAGTCGCTGTCGAAGCTGAAGCCGATCATGGGCAAGACGGATCCGGACGCGACGGTGACGGCGGGCAACGCCAGCGGTCAGAACGACGCCGCGTCGATGGCGCTCGTGACCACCCCCGAGGTCGCCGAGAAGCTGGGTCTACGCCCGCTGGTGAAGCTGCTGTCATGGGGTCTGGCCGGTGTGCCGCCGCGCACCATGGGGATCGGGCCGGTCCCCGCGACCGAGAAGGCGCTTGCCAAGGCCGGTCTGACGCTCGCCGACATCGACGTGATCGAGCTCAACGAGGCGTTCGCCGCGCAGGCACTCGCCGTCACCCGCGAGTGGGGTTTCGGCCGTTTCGGTGCCGGCGGCGATTTCGACCGCACCAACGTCAACGGCTCGGGCATCTCGCTGGGCCACCCGGTCGGCGCCACGGGCGGACGCATGCTGGCCTCCCTGGCGCGTGAACTGCACCGGCGCGAGGCCCGCTACGGCCTGGAGACCATGTGCATTGGCGGTGGCCAGGGCCTCGCCGCGGTCTTCGAACGCGTCAGCTGACCTCGAGACTCACCGGGCCCCACCTGATCCGCACCGGTGGGGCCCGGTGTTCCACCCGTCATCCCGCAGTTTCGCGCACGAGGTCGACGAAGGCCTGACCGACGGCCGACAGCGACGGCGGGTGGAATGCGATGGCAAAGGGTCGCACCACATTCGGTTCGATCTCACGGATCACGACAGGCTCGTCGGCCGACTCCGCCACCGATCGTTCGAGTAGAGTGCCGCCGATTCCGGACTCCACCATCGGGAGCCGTTCCTCGCGGATCTCCGACAGCACGGCCAGCGGCGGGCGGACGCCCCCGACGCGGATCGCCTCCTCGAACTCGTCGGCCACCGAGTAGCCGCGTGGCACGAACACCATCGGGATCGCCGGCAGATTGTTCAGCGGGATCGGGCCCTCGGGTACGTCGGTGCCCGGCGGGTAGACGAGCACGTGTTCGTGTTCGCCGATCACGATCACCTCGAGGTCGTCGCCGGCGATGGGTAGGTGGGCGACGGCGAACTCGCAATGACCGTCCTCGATGGCCGACGCGGCCCTGGTCTCATCGCGTAACTCGCCGAGTCGCACCGAAACCCGCGGATAGGCGGCCCGGAACCGGGCGACGAGATCGACGACGGGCCCGACCGCGGTCGCGGCGAAGGCCAGGATCTCGAGGTGGCCGGTGAGTTCGTCCGCCGAGGCGGAGAGCAGATCGTCGACGGCGTCCATGTCGCGCACGATCTGTCGCGCGGGACCGACCATCGTGCGCCCGGCCGCCGAGAGGACCATCCCGCGACCGATGCGGTGAAACAGCTGGACTCCGAGTTCGCGTTCGAGCGCCCGGAGTGCTTGGGACACGGTGGGTTGCGCGACACCGAGAGCCGACGCGGCCCCGCCGATGCCCTTGTTCTCGACCACCGCCAGGAAGTACTCGACCTGTCGCAATTCCATGGCGTGTCACCAATCCCGTGGTTCGGCGGGGTCCGGCGCGATCCCGCAGTGGACCTTCGCCGCGGAGATGAAGGCGAGGGCGGCCGGCGAGGGGAGCCCGGATCGCAGCACGAGACCCCACGGTCGGGTGAGCGGTGGGTCGAGCGCGATCCGGCGGAGTCCCGCAAGCTGCCGGTCGGCCACGGTGCGTGGGAGAACCGTTGCGCCCGTGCCCTTCTTGACCAGACTCCATACCGCGGACGGTAATTGGCAGTCGACCACCACGTTCTTGGCGTCGTCGTCGAGGAGTCCGCCGAGGAGTTCCGCGGTGATCGGGTCGCTGTGATCGACGACGAGTGGCAGCGAGCGCACCGCCGACTGCGGTATCGGTTCGGGCAGACCGTCGGCGAGCGTCGTCGGCGCCGCGACGATGAGTTCCTGCTCGGCCATCGGGATGGCGGTGAAGGTCGCGTGCTCGGCGGCCGAGTCCATGATCCCGATCTCGGCGTCCCCGGATCGCAACGCCGACAACACCCCGGTGGGACTGTCGGCGGAGACGACTCGAACCGACAAGCGTGGGAACCGTTCCCGGAACAGTCGGACGATGTTGACCACCGGGTCCACACTGAACGCCGCGTAGGTCACGATGTCGACGCGACCGGCGCGCAGTTCCCGAACCGCGTCGACCTTGGCCTTGGCGCGGTCGACGTCGGCCAGGATGCGCCGGGCGGCGACGTCGAGTTTGCGCCCGGCCTCGGTGAGTTCGAGGCGTCGTCCGGTGCGGTCGAACAGGGTGACGCCGAGACGTCTCTCGAGCGTGCGGATCGCCTGGGACAGCGACGGCTGTGAGATGTAGAGCGACTGGGCGGCCTTCGTGATGCCGCCGTGGTCGACCACGGCGACGAAGTAGGTCACGAGGTGCAGGTCCACCCCGGTCACTCTAGTGACCCGAGTGTCAGGTCACTTGCCGGTCCAGCGCGGCGCGCGTTTCTCGGCGAAGGCGATCGCACCTTCCTTGGCGTCGTCGGAGACGAACACCGGACCGAGGAAGTCCCACTGCTTCTTGATGAGTTCGGGATCGGTGTAGCCGATCGCCATGGAGGTGACCTGTTTGGTGGCGCGGACGGCGAGGGGGCCGTTGGCGGCGATGACGGCGGCCAGTTCGCGGGCCCCGGCGAGTGCCTCGCCGGGTTCGGTGATCCGGTTGACCAGGCCGAACTGGTGGGCGCGTGCCGCGGTGAGCGGGTCGCCGGTGAGCGCGAGTTCCATGGCGAGCTGGTAGGGGAGGATCTTCGGGAGGCGTAGGAGGCCACCGGCGGCGGCGGCGAGTCCGCGCTTGACCTCGGGGATGCCGAACTTGGAGTCGTTTGCCGCGACGACGAGGTCCGCCGACAACGCGAGTTCGCATCCGCCGGCCAGCGCCCAGCCCTCGACGGCGGCGATGAGGGGCTTGGTCGGCGGGGCCTCGGTGAGGCCGCCGAACCCGCGTCCGTCCAGCGCGACCTTCTCGCCGCGAGCGAAGGCCTTGAGGTCCATCCCGGCGCAGAACGTGCCACCGGCACCGGTGATGATGCCGATGGTGAGGTCGTCGCGCGAATCGAGTTCGTCGATCGCGGCGGCGATACCCTCCGACACCTCGAGATTCACGGCGTTCTTCGCCTCGGGGCGGTTGATCGTGATGACGGCGACGCCGTCGGCGAACTCGGTGAGCACGGCACTCATGGGGACTCCTGGAGTTGGTGGACGGGACGGGCGGTCAGGTGTTCTCGGATGTGGAGATCTGTTGCGGCTCAGCCGGTGTGGGCTCGCCGGCGGCAAACCAGCGGATCGGCTCCGGGGTGGTCGGATCGGTCGCCGTCTCATCGGGAACGCGGGCGTCGAGGACGCCGCGTTCCTGCAGGACGACGAGATGGGCGTGGGTCTCCCGCAACGCGAGTCGGCTGAGGGTGAGGGACAGCTCCTCGAACGGACGCGACCACGTCACCGACCGGGTGATCTCCCAGGCCGTGCTCTCCGGATACCGGGTCACGGTCGAGGCGATCTCATCGAGCCGCTCCTCGTGATGCGTGAGGAGACCGGTGACGCGGTCGCCGAGGCCTCGGAACCGGTACTCGTGGGACGGCAGCGCCTCGTGGTCACGCATCTTCTCGGTGTTGGCCAGCGAGATCAGGTAGTCGGCGAGGGGACTGTCGGTCTGCATGGGATTGGTCGAGATGTTCGGACTGATCCGCGGCAGCAGGTGGTCGCCGGTGAAGACGATGCCGGCGGTGTCGTCGGCGAAGCAGAGGTGCCCCGCGGTGTGGCCCGGGGTCCAGACGGCGCGGAGATCCCAGCCGGGGATGTCGAGCGGGGCGTCCCCGGTCAGCTCGCGGTCGACGGTCCGCCCGTCGGGCAGGCGGATGAAACCGACCAGCCCCTCGTCGGCGACCTCGGTCGGTGCGCCGAGAGCGCGGAGTTCGGATCGCGCCTGGCCGAGTTGGGTCTCCACCTCGGTATCGGAGTAGTGGCGCAGGTACCGGGAATCGTTGCGATGCATCCACAGCTCGGCGTCCACGTGCTCGAGTAGACGCGGCACGAGCCCGAAATGGTCGGGGTGCAGATGGGTCACGCCGATGGACCTGATGTCGGCGAGGTCGTGGCCGGTGGAGCGGATGCCTGCGACGAGGATGTCCCACGACTTGTCGGACGGCCAGCCGGCGTCGATCAGTGCGAGACCGCCGTCGGGCAATCCGAGGGCGTAGACCAGGACGTATCGCAACGGATTGGATCCCATGGGGACCGGGATCGACCACAGCTGCGGCCGGACCTCCTCGACCGGGGGCAACACCTTGTCGGCCCAGGCCTGCTTCTGCAGCGTGCCGGTGACCTCGATCGTGCCCATCCAGCCTCCCGCCGGGTCCGTCGCGTGGTGATACCGCTGATGATCGTTGCAGTGATCAACAGTCATCCGATCACGAGAGGCGATCGCGCTCAAGCTGTGGGCGGCTCAGACATCCTGAGGTAGGACCTATGGATCCAGGTCGGCGAGTCCGGCCGCGGCGCCGTCGCAGCTCGCCGCGACGTCGTGAACCAGTCGCCCGGTGAGTTCCGGTTGGATGAGCGGGAAGAGATGGCTCGCCCCGGGGACGATGGTCAGCGACGCGTGCTGTGCTGCCTCGACGAAACGTTGTTCGTGGACCCGGAACTGGTCTCGGCTACCGTTGACGAACATCGTTCGGCCGGGGTAGCGCCGGACCTCGCCGAGCGCGTCGAACCGCTTGATCTCGGCGACGACGTCGGCGATCGACCCCAGTGCCAGTCCGCCGATCTCCATGTCGGCGGACACCTGACGTCCCACGGCGAGGCGGGTGGCCACCTGACTGATGATCGCCGCCTGACGCGGCAGGAACGCGGTGACCGCACCGAACGTCTCGAACGGCGCGGCCAGCAGCGGACTGGGCTGCGCGGTCGCGCACATCGGGACGAGGGCCGCGACGGCTTCCGGATGGCGTCCGGCGACCGCCATCGCCACGTAGCCGCCCATCGACATCCCGGCCACGACCGCCGGCCGGCCGAACCCGCTGATCTCGGCGAGCACGGCGTCCACCGCGCCGGACATCGTGAACGTCTCGTCGCGGCGCTGCCCGTGGCCAGGGAGGTCGGGGGTGGCGACCGCGCGCCTCGGGTCGGGACCGGCCACAGCCGCCGCGACCCGGTGCAGGGTCCCGCCGCTCACGCGCAAACCGTGGACGAGGACGACGGGCGTGGGTTCGACCACCGGCGCGTCGACGGGAACGGGTGCGGGCTCGGCCATCGCACGCAGTATGCCGCCGAACGGTTCTCGACGCCGCCGGCGTCACCGACTGTTCGTCAGCGGTCTGCTTCGACGTCGGTTTGTTCGGCACCGGTCTGCCCCGGCGTTCCCGCCGGTTCGCCCGGTGGGGGCACCGGTGACACGCGCCGACCGATGCCGATGCGGTCGAGGAACCCGGCATCGTGGGAGACGACCAGCAACGCACCGGTCCAGGCCTCGAGTGCGTCCACGAGTTGCGTGACGGTGTCGAGATCGAGGTTGTTCGTCGGCTCGTCGAGGATCAGCAGCTTGGGTGTCGGGTCACCGAGCAGTGCGTCGGCCAGTGCGACGCGCAGCCGTTCGCCGCCGGACAGTTCGGCGAGTGCGCGATCGGCGCGCGCACCCCGGAACAGGAACCGCGCGAGATGCGCCCGCACCTCCTGCGTCGAGATGTCCGGGTGGGTCCGCGCGAGGTGCTCGGCGATCGAGACGGTCGGGTCGGGGAAGGTGATCTGCTGCGGCACGAAGGCGAACGGTACGACGACGGATTCGGAGACGATCAACTCCGCGATCAGTGTCGATTTCCCGGAACCGTTGGGCCCCACCAGAGCCACCCGCTCGGGTCCGTCCATGCGCAGGCGGTCGTCGACGGCGATCTGGGCGCGCGGGGCCACTTCCGGCGTCGGCACGACGATCCGCGCGGTGCGGTCGGTGCGGATGTCCTCGCGGGCCTCGTCGAGACGTGTTGCCGCAGAGGCCACGTCGTCACGATGGGCGTTGCGCAGTTTGCCCGCCGACACCTGCGCCTCGCTCCGGCGGTTGTGTGCCACGATCTTCGGCACCCGCTTCTCCCGCTCGGCTGTCGCGCCCGTCCGGGCCCGCCGATCGAGTTTGATCAACGCCTCGGTCATCTCGCGGCGCTGCTTGCGCAGATCGCCGGCCGCGGTGGCAACCGCTGCCTCGGCGGCGTCTTGTTCGGCGTCGATGATCTCGCGGTACCGGGAGTAGGGGCCGCCGAACAGCCGCACCCGACCTCGGTACAGCTCGACTGTCGTATCGACACGTTCGAGGAGTTCGAGGTCGTGACTGACCACGACCACCGTGCCAGGGAACGACTCGATGGCGTCGAAAAGCCGGGCGCGGGAGTCGATGTCGAGGTTGTTGGTCGGTTCGTCGAGGAGCAGGATCGTCGGGTCGGCGATGAGTGCGGCGACGATCGCCAGCAGGGTCGCCTCCCCGCCGGACATGGCGCCGACCGTGCGGTCGAGGTCGGGCGGCAGTCCCATCTGCTCGAGGAGTCCGATGGCACGCTCCTCGACGCCCCAGTCGTCCCCAACTGCGTCGAAGTCCTGCGGATCTACCGAACCGCTCTCGATTCGTCGTATCGCACAACGAATCTCGTCGATGCCGAGGGCGTGCGCCACGGTCGACGACGGGTCGGACTGCGGGTCCTGCACGACCACAGCGACATCGGTCGTCGACGTGTCGCCTGCGATCGTGATGCTGCCCGACGCCGGGCGTGATCGACCGGCGATCAGGCCGAGGAGGGTGGACTTGCCCGCACCGTTCGCGCCGATGAGGGAGTAGGTCTCGGCGCCCAGGGCGAGGTCGAGGTGTTCGAAGACGACTGTCCCGTCGGGCCAGGCGAACGAGACGTCGGACAGCACGATGGAAGACGGCATGAGCGCTCCTGAAGTGGGTCGGGTACACCGACAGGGCGTCGGTGGGGTCCGTCGGCGGTGCCGACGGCCGGGGCCACTTCAGTTCTTCATCGCGGTGGATCACTCCTGGCGGGTCTGGGGGCAAGTGGTGACCACCGTAGCGGACGCGCTCGGAGTTGCCAACGGAATTAACCGCCGACGAGTCGGTTCCGGGCTCACCGCTACGGTTGGGGTATGTCATTTCTCCGCACCTCGGTGTCCAACGGCGTCGGCGAGATCGTCCTGGACCGGCCCAAGGCTCTCAATGCGTTGGACCAGAGCATGATCGACGACATGTACGTCACGCTCGGCGAATGGGGTGACGACGACGCGATCGACACCGTCCTGGTCACCTCGGCGAGCGACCGGGCGTTCTGCGCCGGAGGCGACATCCGTGCGATCCGCGAGCACGCCATCGACGGCGACCACGCCTCGATCAGCCGCTACTTCGCCGGCGAGTACCGGCTCGATCAGCTCGTCGCCGACTACCCGAAGCCCTACATCAGCCTGATCGACGGGGCGGCCATGGGCGGGGGTCTCGGGATCAGCGTGCACGGCGAGATCAGGGTCGTCACCGAGAAGGCGATGATCGCCATGCCCGAGACCGCGATCGGGTTCTTCCCCGACATCGGTTCGACCTACTTCCTGCCGCGGCTCCCGGAGGGCGTGGGCATGTGGCTCGGACTCACCGGCGCCCGGATCCGCGGTGTGGACGCGGTCGCCGTCGGACTGGCAACGCATTTCGTGTCCTCCGCCGACCTGCCGGCGGTCGCCGACAGCATCCGTTCCGGTGCCCCGCTGGCCGACGCGCTGGCCACGTCGGGGACCGAGGACACCAGCGACGTGCCGTTGCGCAAGATCGGCGAGTACTTCGCCGACGACAACGTCAACGCCATCCTCGGCGGCCTGCGCGGCGCGGTCGGCGACGACTGGGCCCAGGAGATGGTCGGTCTGCTCGAGGGTGCCTCACCCACCAGTCTGTGGGTCACCGCGGCGATGATCAGCGCCGGGGCGAGGTCGGGGATCGACGAGTGCTTCGACCGGGAACTGCATGCCGCAGAGGAGATCACGAAGACCCACGACTTCCGCGAGGGGGTGCGGGCCGTGCTCGTCGACAAGGATCGCAATCCCGAATTCGATCCGGCGCGCATCGACGACGTCGATCCCGCCGTCGTGGCCCGGATCGTCGGTGCCAACGCTGGTTGAGGTGCCGCCCCGCTGGTTGAGTCGCCGCCCCGCTGGTTGAGTCGCCTCCCCGCTGGTTGAGTCGCCTCCCCGCTGGTTGAGCTTGTCGAAGCCACTGGTCGGGTTTGCGAGGTCGGTTGCCGAGGTGGCCTCGACGGACGCGGCGTCCTCGCTACGCTCGGTCGACGCTGCTCGACCAGCGGGGGGTGGCGTCCTTACCACGCTCGGTCGACGCTGCTCGACCGGCAGATCTCAGGGCGTGAGCTGAAACCACCCCGACAACGACACGCTGTCGGTCGAGTTGCCCTCGGACTCCGGCTGTTTCGTGGCCGACGACTCGTCGAGGTCGTAGCGGACGTCGTCGTCGGGTGCGAGCGGGTTGGCCTCGACCCGTGTCGCCGTCGGGCAGGTGAACGAGCCGGCCGCGAGTGAGCCCGACATGCCGCTCACGCTGAGCTGGCACGCGGACGAGTGGTGGTAGTCGCCGTTGATCGAGACCCCGATCTGGGCGTTGATCGGTCGTGTCAACGGCCCGACGGTCGGACGCGTCGCGCCCACCGGTGGCAACAGGCCGCCGGTCAGTTCGCTGATCAGGAACTCGATCTGCGCGCCGCCGGTGCCGGCGTCCTTGAACACGAAGAGCAGCGAGTCCGGCGGCACGTCGGGCCGCGCCGGGCCCCACCGGTCGAACTCATAGCAGTTGGGCTCGTCGGCGGGGGTGGCGCCCACCGCGGGTCCGCGTCGGGAGTCCGCCGGCGTGTCCGCGACCGCGATTCTGATGTTGCCGTGACGGAACTCGAAGTTCTGGCCACTGCGGTCGACGTTGCCCTGCGGTGGTTTCTCGGTGCAGAGCGTCGAGTCGACCGGGCGTGCGGTCGGCACCGGCGTCGAGGTGGTGGGCGTGGACTGGTGCGGGGCGTCGGAGCCACAGGCGGTGACGAGCGACGCCACCGCCGCGCACATCAGCACGGCGGCGCGCACCGGCCGGCGCCGTGTGCTCGTCGACCGGTCAGTCCGCTGCCGCGACAAGGGGTTCGAGAGTGAGGTCGGGGTGTTCCTTCTCGATGTACTGCAGGCGCCACTTGTCGCTGAAGAGCGCGAGAACGGCGCCGTCGGTGCGGGTGAAGACCTCGACGCCGCGTTGCCGATTCAGTTCGGGCGCGCTGTCGGCATCCGTGCGACGGGCGAGGGTGTAACCGAGCGGCTCGATGATGGTGTCGACGTTGTACTCGGCCTTCATCCGCGCGGTCACGACCTCGAACTGCATCGGTCCGACGGCGGCGAGCACCGGCGACGCATCACCGCGGGTGTCGTTGCGCAGGACCTGGACCACGCCTTCGCTCTCGAGCTGGTCCATGCCCTTGCGGAACTGCTTGTACTTGTCTGCGGTGGTGGCACGCAGGGTCGAGAAGTGTTCGGGCGCAAAGGACGGGATCGGCGGGAACTGCACCTTGGGGCCGTCGTAGAGAGTGTCGCCGGGAGCGAGCGCGGTCGCGTTCACCAGCCCGACCACGTCACCGGGGTAGGCGGTGTCGACCGTCGAGCGGTCGCGGCCGAAGACGGCCTGGGCATACTTGGTGGCGAACGGCTTTCCGGTCTGCGCATGGGTCACGACCATGCCGCGTTCGAACTCGCCGGACACGATACGCATGTACGCCAGGCGATCCCGGTGGCTGGAGTCCATCCCGGCCTGCACCTTGAAGACCACCGCGCTGAACGGGTCGGTCACCGGCCGTGGATTGCCCTCGACGTCGGCCCGCGGCCCGGGCGGGGGAGCGAGCTCCACGAGGACCTCGAGGAGTTGCCGCACACCGAAGTTCAGCATCGCGGACGCGAAGATCATCGGCGAGGTCTGCCCGGCGAGGAACAATTCCTGATCGTGGTCCTGGCCCATCTCGGTGAGCAGTTCGCTCTCCTCGAGTGCCGAGGTCCACTCGTCGCCCTCGCGAGCCAGCGCGTCGTCGGCGGACATGATCTCCTCGGGCGCGATCTTCGCGCCGCCCGCGGTACGGGTGAAGTGCACGTACTCGCCGGTGCGCCGGTCGAGGAGACCACGGAAGTCGCCGGCGATGCCGACCGGGAAGAACAGCGGGGTCGGGGTGAGGCCGATGCGCTCGGTGATCTCGTCGATCAGTTCGAGGGGGCTCTGACCCGGCCGGTCCCACTTGTTGATCACCGTGATGACCGGGATGCCCCGGTGGCGGCACACCTGAAAGAGTTTGAGGGTCTGCGGCTCGAGTCCCTTGGCGGCGTCGATGAGCATCACCGCGGCGTCGACCGCGGTCAGCACGCGGTAGGTGTCCTCGGAGAAGTCGGCGTGACCCGGGGTGTCGACGAGGTTGATGACGCTCGGGATCTCGGGGTCGGCCTGGGCTGCGGCCGAGTAGTTGAACTGCAGCGCCGTCGAACTGACGGAGATGCCGCGCGCCTTCTCCATCTCCATCCAGTCGGAGACGGTCGACTTACGTCCGGCCTTGCCGTGGACGGCGCCGGCCTCGCTGATCATCCGCGCGTGCAGCGCCAACGCCTCGGTCATCGTCGACTTGCCGGCATCGGGGTGGGAGATGATGGCGAAGGTACGACGACGCGTCACTTCGCGACTGATCACCTCGGAACTCACGAGGTTCCAGGCTACCGGGCGTGCAGGGGGCGGCCAAACTCGCTCGCGGCGGAGTGCCGGGGCAGGTTGTGCCGGTATGCGGCACCTTGTGCCCCCGCCCAAAAACTGGGAACCCGTCACCGTTGCTGTGCGTCTGATGGTCGTGCAGCTTCCACCGGGCCTTCGGCGCCGCGTTCTCGCCCGTGACGGGGTACTGACCATGGCGGATGCGCTCGAATTCGGCCTCACGCGGTCCGCGGTCCGGCGTCGAGTCGATTGCGGAGACTGGATGCCGCACACGCGCGGGGTGTATTTGCTCGCCGATCATCCGACGACGCCGGCCACCCGTGCGCGACTGGCAGTCGCGAGCGTGGGCCGCGGTGCGGCGCTGTCCGGATCGGGAGCGGCGTGGTGGCACGGGCTCCTCGACGAGCCGCCGAAGAAGTTCACGGTCACCGCACCGCGATCGCGGCATGGCTCTCCGGTCGAGGGCGTTCGGGTCCGGCGCCGCTGCCTCGCGGACGCGGAGGTGGTGACCCGCAAGGACTTGCTCGTGACAGCCTTGCCGCTGTCCGTGCTGGAAGCCGCACTCGAGCGCGACAGTGGAGTCCTCGACAACGCGCTGCTCGTTCGCAAGGTCTCGCTGCGCCAGCTGCGCGTCGCCGCTGATCGTCGACGTGGCAAGGAGGATGGACCCGCGATCGCGGCCCTCGTCGACGGCGTCGAATCCGGCGCGCGCTCGGTGGCGGAGCGGCTGGCTGTCGACGTGTTGAGCGCCGGAGGTGTGAGCGGTTGGTCGTGCGGTCACCCGGCCGGCGGGTACTTCATCGACCTCGCGTTCCCGGATCGGCTGTTGGCGGTGGAGATCGACGGGATGGCGTTCCACCGCGACGCGGAGACGTTCCAGCGAGACCGCCGACGCCGAAACGACCTCATCGCTTTGGGTTGGACCGTCCTCAACTTCACGTGGAGTGATCTGCGGGAGCGGCCCGACGACGTCGTGGCGCGTGTCCGCCAGGCGCTCGGCTTGCAGCACGACCGGCCGGCATGACAAATCCGGGGGCATCATGAGCCGCTGAGCGGATCAGATTGCCCCCGGACTCGATACGGCGCCCTACTCGAACGGAACCGGCGGCATGGTGACGACCTGCGCGGCGTAGGAGAGTCCGGCGCCGAAGCCGAGGAGTAGTGCGGTCTGGCCAGGCTGTGCCTTGCCGGTGGACAGCAGGTCTTCCATGGCGAGCGGGATCGAGGCGGCGCTGGTGTTGCCGGTGTACTCGATGTCCTTGGCGACGACCGCGTCGTCGCGGAGTTTGAGGTTTTTGGCGAGGAGTTCGTTGATACGGGCGTTCGCCTGGTGCGGCACGAAGACGTCGAGGTCCTCGGAACCGAGCTTCGCGGCCTCGAGGGCGCGGTGGGCGACCTTGCCCATCTCGAAGGCGGCCCAGCGGAACACCGCGGTGCCCTCCATGCGCAGGTAGGGGCGCTGGGTGCGGTCGCTGTCGAGGAAGGTGACCCAGTCGAAGTCCTGGCGGATCGCGTTGAACTGGGAGCCGTCCGAGCCCCAGATCACCGGGCCGAGCTGTTGCTGTTCGGTGGGTCCGACGACGACCGCGCCGGCCCCGTCGCCGAAGATGAAACAGTTGGTGCGGTCGGTCATGTCCATGGTCACCGAGAGTTGCTCGGCGCCGATGACCAGCACGTGGGTGGCGCTGCCGCCGCGGATCATGTCGGACGCGAGTGCCATGCCGTAGCCGAAGCCGGCGCAGCCGACGGTGACGTCGAAGGCGGGCACGCCGTTGCAGCCGAGTTCGGTCGCGACCTTGGTGGCGCCGGCCGGGGTCAGCAGCAGGTGGGTGTTGGTGGCGAGGATGACGGCGTCGATGTCCGAGCCCTGGAGCAGCGCATTGGCGATCGCCTTGCGGCCGGCGTTGACCGACATCTCCATGACGCTCTCGTCGCGACGCGCGAACCGGCGCGTCTTGATTCCCGTACGGGTGTAGATCCACTCGTCGGAGGAGTCGATGTGCTGGCAGATCTCCTCGTTGGTGACGACGCGTTCGGGGCGGTACGCGCCGATGCCGAGCATGCCGATGTTGTTGATGCCAGTGGTGTCTGCGATGACCGCCATGGTGAACCCTTCCCAAAACGTGCCCGGCGAATATGTGACCCGACATACGACGGTACTCACACCGCCTCTTACTGGGAAGTAGCGGGACCCCGCCCGCAATCGTTACGGAGTCGCGAAACGCGGACCGAAGTCGTCCTCGATGAGGGGAATGCTGGTCCGCAGGTCGGTCGACCACCGCCGGGGCGTCGGAAAGCGGCCCGCGGTCACGACGATCAGCACACGATGACGTGCGCGCAGCGCCGAACGCACGAGTCAGTACACCATTCGACGACATCGAGAAGGGGAGTCCGCATGATCCACGCACGCGGGTTGGTCCAGGTGTTCAGCACCGGGAAGGGAAAGAAGAAGCGCGAGGTGAGGGCCGTCGACGGCGTCGACCTCGACATCGCCGAGGGGGAGGTGGTCGGGTTCCTCGGGCCCAACGGCGCGGGCAAGACCACCACGCTGCGCATGCTGACGACCCTCCTGCGGCCGACGGCGGGAACCGCGACCGTCAACGGTTACGACGTCGTGGCCGACCCGGTCTCGGTCCGCCGCAGCATCGGTTACGTCTCGCAGGCCGGCGGCACCTTCAGCCAGGCGCAGGCGGGCGACGAGATCGTCGATCACGGCATGCTCTACGGGCTGTCCCGGGCCGAGGCGACCCGCCGCGGCCACGCCCTGTTCTCCCAGCTCCAACTCGACGGCCTGTGGGAACGCCAGCCCAAGAACATGTCCGGCGGGCAGAAACGCCGACTCGACATCGTGATGGGATTGGTCCACGAACCGTCCCTGGTCTTTCTCGACGAGCCGACCACCGGCCTCGACCCGCAGGCGAGGGCCAATCTCTGGGACCACATCCGGCGGTTGCGCACCGAACGCGGCGCGACGGTCTTCTTGACGACGCACTACCTCGACGAGGCCGACGAACTGTCCGATCGGATCATCATCATCGACAACGGCCGGATCGTCGCCGCGGACACCGCCGACAACCTCAAGGCGCAGGTGTCCGGCGACCTGGTGGCACTCGAGGTCGCCGACTCCGCGGCCGTGTCCACCGCCGCGGAGAAACTGGCCTCGGTCACCGGTGGCCGCGCGGACGGCCGGATCGAGATCGACGGCCGGCACGTCCGGAGCCGGGTGCCGCGGGCGGGCCGGGCCGTCCCCGGACTGCTGCGTGACCTCGACGCCGCGGGCATCACCCTCGACTCCATCGAGGTCATCCGCCCGACCCTCGACGACGTCTTCCTCACCCTCACCGGTCGGTCGCTGCGTGACGCCGAGACCGAGCGGGGCAACGAGATCCATTCGGAAACAACCGATTCGACGAACGCCGACGCCCAGTCGGCCGAACTCAACCAGCAGGGAGCCAGCCGATGACCACGTTCCTCCGCGAGAGCACCATCGTGTTCCGTCGACAGATCCGCATGAACCTGCGCAACCCGGCCTGGGTCCTCATCGGGGTGATGCAACCGGTCCTCTACCTCGTCCTCTTCGGGCCGCTGCTGAAGCCGCTCGTCGCGCAGTTCCCGGGCGGCGCCGACAATCCGTACACGTTCCTGGTCCCCGGTCTGCTCGTGCAGCTCGGTCTGTTCGGCGCGTTGTTCGCCGGATTCAGCCTGATCGGGGAATGGCGCGAGGGTGTGATCGAGGCCGAACGGGTGACCCCGGCCAGCCGCACCGCCCTGCTCACCGGTCGACTCATGCGCGACATGCTGCAACTTCTCGTGCAGGCGCTGATCCTGGTGGTGCTGGGCTATCTGATGGGCATGCGGGGTTCGGTGATCGGCGTGATCCTCGGCATCATCATCACGATGCTGATCGGTGGCGCGTGCGCCGCGGCGTCGAACGCCCTGGCGCTGACCACGAAGAGTGAAGATGTGATGGCGCCGCTCATCAACATGGTCATGATGCCGGTCCTGTTGCTGTCGGGCATCCTGCTCCCGATGACCCTCGGGCCGTCGTGGCTTCAGAGCCTCAGCGACTTCATGCCGTTCCGGTGGATCGTCGACGCGGTGCGCGACACCTTCTCCGGCGACCTCGCCAGTGCTCAGGTCCTCTGGGGCGTCCTCGCGTCGCTCATCCTGGCCGGACTCGGAACCCTGTGGGGCACTTCGGTGTTCCGCAAGGAGAATGCCTGAGGCGCGAGCCCGCCCCCTGCTCCCTGAGGAGCGAGCTTGCGAGCGTCACGAAGGGTCCTGGTGAGATTCGTCGCCAAGCCCTTCGTGGCTCGTCGCTAACGCTCCTCGCACCTCAGGGAGCAATGGCTATGTCGTTCCTTCGGATTAAGGGGGCGGGGGTCAGTCGAAACTGGTGATCGCCGGGGCCGGGGGAAGGCTGACGACCGCGCCCGCGTAGCTCAGGCCGGCGCCGAAGCCGAGGAGCAGCGCGGTCTGTCCGCCCCTCGCCTTGCCGGTGGCGAGCATCTCCTCCATGGCGAGCGGGATGGAGGCCGCCGAGGTGTTCCCGGTGTTCTCGATGTCGTTCGCCATCGGCAGGTCGTCGGGGAAGCCGAGGTTCTTCTTCATCAGGTCGTTGATGCGGGCGTTGGCCTGGTGGGGCACGAAGACCTCGATGTCCTCCACGCCGACGCCCGAGGTCTCCAGCACGGTGGCGAGGGCCCGGGGCAGGGTGACGGCCGCCCAGCGAAACACCTTGGGTCCCGCCATCGTCACCACCATGCGACCGACCGGGTCGGTCTCGGGGTCTTTGTCCTGGTAGGCCTGTGCGCGGTCCATGTATTCGGGGATGTCCCAGTTCTGCCCGATCGCCTCGGCGTTCTCGCCGTCGCTGCCCCAGACGGTCGGGGAGATGCCGTTCTCCTCGCTCGGACCGACGACGACCGCACCGGCGCCGTCGCCGAAGATGAATGCGGTGTTGCGGTCGGTGGGGTCCATGACCACCGACATGGTCTCGACACCGACGAGCAGGACATACTCAGCGCTGCCGGCACGGACGGTGTCGGCAGCGACCCCGAGGCCGTAGCCGAAGCCGCCGCACCCGGCGGCGACGTCGTAGGCGGGGATGCCGTTGAGCCCGATGTCGGAGGCGACGATCGGGCCACCGTGCGGGATCTTGGTCTTCCAACTGTTGGTGGCGAGGATCAGCGCACCGATCTTCTCCTTCGCCACCCCGGAGTTCGCGATGGCCCGCTCGGCGGCCGCGGCGGCCATCGAACGCGCCGACTCGTCGCCGCTGATCCATCGGCGGTTGCGGATACCGCTCCGCTCGAAGATCCACTCGTCGGACGAATCGAGGACCTGGCAGACCTCGTCGTTGCTGACCAGGCGTCGCGGACGGTAGGCGCCGATGCCGAGCATCGAGACGTTCTGGTGTCCGGTCTTCACCGAGAGGTTGACCACTGTTGCCGATCCCTTCATTGCCCGCCGCAGCGATTCTACGGCCGCGCGGCCGCCGAATTCGGTGTCCTCACCAGGCGTGCACGGTGTTCTGCGCGGACTCCAGATCCTGTCCGAGCAATAGTTCGACGGCGTCGCAACCGTTGGCGATGAGGAGTTCGACCTCGCTGCGAGCCGAGGACGGAAACGGTTTCAACACGAAATCGGCGGGATCCTGCCGGCCGGGTGGCCGGCCGATGCCGATGCGCACGCGCAAATAGTCGCGCGTACCGAGTACCTGACTGAGCGACCGCAGCCCGTTGTGGCCGCCCTCGCCGCCGCCCCGTTTGAGACGGACGGCGCCGAAGTCGATGTCGAGTTCGTCGTGGACGACGATCAGGTCGTCAGTCGTGACCGAGTAGAACTTGGCGAGCGGGCCGATCTGACGGCCGGACTCGTTCATGTAGGTGCGGGGTTTGGCCACGAGTACCGACTGGCCGCCGAGGCGTACCTCGGCGACCTCGGCACCGGACTTCTTGTGCACCTTCCAGCGCTCGCCGGCCGAGGCGACGAGGCCGTCGGCGACCATCGCGCCGACGTTGTGCCTCGTCTTCTCGTACTTGGACCCTGGGTTGCCGAGTCCGACAATGAGTTTCACCACTTACGCAGTTTCACCACCCGAACCGGGCAGTCGGTGGTCGGATTACTCCGACTCCGCAGCGGCTTCCTCGGTCGCCTCGCCCTCGGCGTCGCCCTCGGCTGCGGCGTCTGCCGAGCCGTCGGCGTCGGACTCGGTGGCGGCGAGCTGCGCCTCGGTGACCGACACGATGAGGGTCTCGGGATCGGCGGTGAGGGTCACACCCTCGGGCAGGTCCAGATCAGAGGCGTGCACGGACAGGCCGATCTCGGCGCCCTCCACGCTGACGACGATCTGCTCGGGGATCGACAGGGCGTCGGCCTCGACCTCGACGACGCTGGCGTCCTGGACGACGAGGGTGCCCGGGGCGGCGTCGCCCTCGACGATGATCGCGATCTCGACGGTGACCTTCTCGCCACGACGGACGATCAGCAGATCGGCGTGCTCGATGTAGTTGCGGATCGGGTGGACGTCGACCTGCTTGGTGAGCGCGAGCTGGCTGGAGCCCTCGATGTCGAGGTCGATGACGGCGTTGAGGCCGCTGTTACGCAGGATGGCGGCGAACTCACGGGCCGGGAGGTGCAGGTGCTGGGGGTCGGTGCCGTGGCCGTACAGCACGGCGGGGACCTTGCCCTCGCGACGCGCGCGGCGGGCTGCGCCCTTGCCCTTCTCGGTACGGGTGCTGACGGACAGCTTGCTGGTCTGGGTGGCCATGACGGTCTCCTCGCGATCGGTGGGTACGTTCTGTCGGCGTCGCGACGAGCAACACCGGGCACGAGTTCCGACCGCGGGCGTTCCATTCGCCCGGAGGGCGTGAGGAAGACCTGCGATGGCCGCGCCGATCACGGTGACTGGGTCACCCTCGCCGAGACAACGGCGATCAGAGTAGTCGATGACCTGCCGGGATGTCACATCGCCCGCTCGGTTCGCCGCGCTGGGGGATACTGGTCTGCCATGACCTCACAGACGCCGATCGAGATCGTGACGACCCTGCTGGACGAGTTCGCGCGGGGCGACGTGCCCGCCGCGCTGGAGACCATCGACGACGACATCGCCTACACGAACGTCTCGCTGCCGACGATCCGCGGGAAGCGGAAGGTGGCCGGTGTCCTGGGCGGGGTGGCGCGCAAGGAGTCGGTGGGCTTCAACTACCGGATGATCAACGTGTCCGCCGACGACACCGGCGTGGTGCTGACCGAGCGCGTCGACGAACTCCGGTTCGGGCGGCTGCATCTCCAGTTCTGGGTCTGCGGCCGGTTCGAGGTACGGGAGGGCCGGATCACGGTGTGGCGCGACTACTTCGACTACTTCGACATGACCAAGGCGCTCGCGCGGGGCGTCGCGGCACTGGCCGTGCCGTCGGTGCAGCGGCCGCTGCCCGCGCCGGCCGTGTCGGCCTGACCTGGGCGCTGCCGCGCCCCGGAGTCAGAGGATCTCGTCGAGCTTCTCGATGGGCCGGGGGATGCGAGTGCCCTTGTCGGTCACCACGATCGGACGTTCGACGAGGATCGGGTGCTCGACCATGGCGTCGAGGATCTGCTCGTCGGTGGCCGATGCGAGATCGAGCTCCTTGTAGAGGGCCTCGCGTTTGCGGACGGCCTGCGCAGGTGTGATCCCGGCGTCGGCGAACAGTTCGACGAGTTGTTCGCGGCTGTACGGCTCGTCGAGATACTTCACGACTGTCGGCTCGATCCCGGCGTCGCGCAGGGCCTGCAACGCCTTCCGCGAGGTCGAGCACTTGGGGTTGTGATAGATCGTCGCGTCCACGGGTGACACGGTACTCGGTGGGGCGCCGCTTGTTGGCTGAGGTGCGGGGAGCCGCAGCTTGCTCCCTGAGGAGCGCCAATCCCTCTGCTCCCTGAGGTGTGAGGAGCGCAAGCGACGAGCCTCGAAGGGCTGGCAACTCGTGCTACGGAGCCCTTCGAGGCTCGCTTCGCTCGCACCTCAGGGAGCGGGGGGGTCAGGCGATGCCGTCGAACAGGCTTGTGACGGAACCGTTCTCGAAGACCTCGCGGATCGTCTGGGCGAGCAGCGGTGCGATCGAGAGGACGGTGAGGTTCTCGAAGCGCTTCTCGGCCGGGATCGGCAGGGTGTCGGTGGCGATGACCTCCTTGGCGCCGCAGGACGCGAGACGCTCGGCCGCGGGATCGGAGAACACGCCGTGGGTGGTGGCGATGATGACGTCGCCTGCGCCGGCGTCCTTGAGGACCCGCACGGCGCCGGCGATGGTGCCGCCGGTGTCGATCATGTCGTCGATGAGGATGCAGGTGCGTCCCTCGACCTCGCCCACCACGCGATTGGACTTGACCTGGTTGGGCACGAGCGGGTCACGCGTCTTGTGGATGAACGCCAGCGGCGCGCCACCGAGGGTGTCGGCCCACTTCTCGGCGACGCGCACGCGACCGGAGTCGGGGGAGACGACGGCGATGTTGTCGGTGCCGTACTTGCCCCGGATGTACTCGGCGAGCTGTCCCTGAGCGTGCATGTGATCGACCGGGCCGTCGAAGAAGCCCTGGATCTGGTCGGTGTGCAGGTCGACGGTGATGATCCGGTCGGCGCCCGCGGTCTTGAGCAGATCGGCGATGAGGCGGGCGGAGATCGGCTCACGCCCACGGTGCTTCTTGTCCTGGCGGGCGTAGGGGTAGAACGGCAGGATCACGCTGATGCGCTTCGCCGAGCCGCGCTTGAGGGCGTCGATCATGATGAGCGCCTCCATGACCCACTGGTTCAGCGGGTACGGGCAGCTCTGCAGGACGAAGGCGTCCGAACCGCGGACCGAGTCCTCGAAACGAACGAACAGTTCGCCGTTGGCGAAGTCGCGGGCGGTCTGCGGGGTGACCTTGATGCCCAGTTCATCGGCGACTGCTTCGGCGAGTTCGGGATGGGCACGACCAGAGAACAGCATCAGGTTCTTCTGGTTGTCAGTGGTCCAGGTCATGAAAACTCTTCTGTTCGTGTCGTTTCGGATCTGCAGGGTCGAGCGCGGGTCGGGGTGTCAGGCCGTCCCGGAGTCGTTGTCGCGTGCCTCGAGGGCCGCGCGCGCCGCCGCGGTGTCGGGCCGCTTGCGCACGACCCAGTCCTCGATGACGCGTTGTTCGCCCGCCGAGACCGCGAGGGCTCCCGGCGGTACATCTTGCCGCACCACGGTTCCGGCGCCGGTGTATGCCCCGTCGCCGACGCTGACCGGCGCGACGAACATGTTGTCCGAGCCGGTGCGGCAGTGGTCGCCGATCACGGTGCGGTGCTTGGCAACCCCGTCGTAGTTGACGAAGACGCTCGACGCGCCGATGTTGGAGTGCTCGCCGATGGTGGCGTCGCCGACGTAGGTGAGGTGCGGGATCTTGGACCCGGCACCGATGGTCGCGTTCTTGGTCTCGACGAAGGTGCCGATCTTGCCCGCGTCTCCGAGGGCCGTGCCCGGTCGCAGGTAGGCGAAGGGTCCGACGGTGGCCTCGGCGCCGATGACCGCGTCACTGCCGTGCGTGCGGATGACCTGCGCGCCGCGTCCGACGGTGACGTCGGTGAGAGTGGTGTCGGGTCCGATCACGGCGTCGGCGGCGATGTGCGTGCGCCCGTGCAGCTGTGTGCCGGGCGCGATGTGCGCGTCGGGCTCGATGGTGACGTCGGTGTCGATCCAGGTGGTGGCGGGGTCGACGACGGTCACCCCGTCGAGCTGATGACGACGGATGATGCGGCGGTTGAGTTCGGCGCCCAGGGCGGCGAGTTGGGCACGGTCGTTGCAGCCGGCCACGAGCACCGGATCGGCGACGGTGTGTCCGCGGACGGCCCGCCCCTCGCCGCGGGCGATCTCGACGATGTCGGTGAGGTAGTACTCGCCCTGCACGTTGTCCGTCGACAGCTTCGACAACCCGTCGCGCAGCGCAGCGGCGTCGAAGGCGTACACGCCGGCGTTGACCTCGGTGATCGCGCGCTGCTCCGGGGAGGCGTCCTTGTGTTCGACGATCGCGGTGACGGCGTCCCCGTCGCGGATGATGCGTCCGTATCCGGTCGGGTCGTCGGCGACGAAGCTCGTCAGCGTGACCGCGGCCCCGCCGTCGGCGAGATGGGTGTCGATGAGCGCGCGGAGGGTGTCGGCGTCGAGGAGGGGGACGTCGGCAGCGGTGACGACGACGGTGCCGTCGAAGTCGTCGGGGAGTCCGCCGAGGCCCACCCGGGCGGCATCACCGGTCCCGCGAGGCGCGTCCTGTTCGGCGATCCCGATCACGACGCCGAGGCCTGCCCCGATCTCGCCGATGGCAGCCGAGACCCGTTCGCGTTCGTGGCTGACGACGGCGATGAGATGCTCGGGGTCGATGCCCGCGGTCCCGTGGAGCGCGTGGCCGACGAGCGAGCGGCCGCCGATGGTGTGCAGGATCTTCGGGGTCTTGGACTTCATACGGGTACCGGCACCCGCGGCCAGGACGATCACGGCCACGGACGGCGACGTTCCCGTCATCGAATGCCCACCCTCTTCCTGATCGGTGACTGCCACGATCATGTCTGTCCGACGGCGCCGGCGGGGGTCGCTGACCGGGTTCGCGGTCGCACGTCGGGTGCGATCCTACGCATCGGTACCCGATGGCAGAAATGCAGCGCGCTGTTTGTGGCGAAACCTCGCGACCGGGCCTGAT
Organism: Gordonia sp. BP-119; assembly: GCF_016924115.1. Classification (NCBI taxonomy): domain Bacteria; kingdom Bacillati; phylum Actinomycetota; class Actinomycetes; order Mycobacteriales; family Gordoniaceae; genus Gordonia; species Gordonia sp. BP-119. The sequence continues at coordinate 46,624 of NZ_JAFFZF010000010.1, read as the reverse complement.
AGAACACATAGGGACCGCAACGCCGAGCGATCAATCGGTAGATCATTGCCGTTGTCGCTGACGGAACAGGGTGGGTGCGGGGGAACCAACCATGCGCGCCGGAGTTGTCCGGCTCGCGAAACGACCACACGGAGGTAGTGAATGAGCACGCAGAAGACGGCGATCGTCACCGGGGCCGCACGGGGGATCGGTGCGGCCGTGGCCAAGCGCCTGGCCGACGACGGGCTCGCGGTGGCCGTCCTGGACCTCGACGCCGACGCCTGTGCCGACACCGTCAAGGCGATCACCGACGCGGGTGGCAAGGCGATCGCGGTGGGTGCCGACGTCGCCGACGAGGCCTCGGTGAACGCCGCGGTGGACAAGGTCGTCGCCGAACTGGGAAAGCCGACGGTCGTCGTGAACAACGCGGGCATCACCCGCGACAACCTGCTGTTCAAGATGACCGTCGATGACTGGGATGCCGTCATGGCCGTGCACCTGCGCGGCGCGTTCAACGTCACCAAGGCCGCCCAGAAGTACATGGTCGAGGCGGAGTGGGGACGCATCGTGAACCTGTCGAGCACCTCGGCACTCGGCAACCGGGGACAGGTCAACTATTCGGCGGCCAAGGCCGGCATGCAGGGCTTCACCAAGACCCTGGCGATCGAGCTCGGCCGGTTCGGCGTGACCGCGAACGCCATCGCGCCCGGGTTCATCGAGACCGAGATGACCGCCGCCACCGCCGAACGCGTCGGCGTGCCCTTCGAGGACTTCAAGCGCGCCGCCGCCGGCCAGATCCCGGTCAACCGCGTCGGCGTGCCCGAGGACATCGCCCACACCGCGTCGTTCTTCATCAGCGAGGGTGCCGGCTTCGTGTCGGGGCAGGTCGTCTACGTGGCCGGCGGCCCCAAGGACTGATCACTCCCAGACGTCGACTCGACTCCCAGATCTCGATCGAAGTCTGTGAGTCGAGTTGACAGCGAGTGGTCACCTGGCGTGAGTGCCCGCAGGCTGTGGCACAATCGTCAGCGCAGTGATCCGCCATGGTGTAATCGGCAACACTCCTGATTTTGGTTCAGGCATTCTAGGTTCGAGTCCTGGTGGCGGAGCTCATGAGTCGCGGCGCAGCCGCGGCCTCCGGAGAGGCTCACGACGAGCAGCGGGTCCCCGGCGAGGCTCAACCCCCCGGGCGCGCCAGTCCCAGATTGTCCCGCAGCGTCGATCCCTCGTAGTCGGAGCGATATACGCCCAGCTCCTGCAGCACCGGCACCACCTCGTCGACGAACCGGTCGAGCCCGCCGGGCACGATGTGGGGCACCAGGATGAAACCGTCGGCAACGTCGGCCTGCACGAAATCGTTGATCGTGTGCGCGATCGTCTGCGGCGAGCCGACGAACGACTGGCGGCCGGTGACCTCGATGATGAGTTCACGCGTCGTCAGGTTCTTCGCCTCGGCCAGGTCGCGCCATTCGCGCGCCACGGCGACCGGGTCACGGTGCATGCGCACGCTCGCGCGTCCCTTCGCGACCGTGTTCTCGCCCGGGATCGGATCCACCTGTGGCAGCGGACCGTCGGGGTCGTGATCGGACAGATCCCGGTTCCACAGCTGTTCCAGGAACTTGATCGCCGTCTGCCCGCTGACCTGTTGCAGGCGCACCTCGTGGGCGAGTTCGGCTGCCTGCGCGTCGGTGTCGCCGACGACGAAGGTGGCGGCGGGCAGTACCAGGAGCTGTTCGGGGCGTCGGTCGTACGTGGCGAGTCGCCGTTTGACGTCGGTGTAGAACGCCTGGCCGGCGTCGTAGGTGGCGTGCCGGGAGAAGATGGCGTCGGCGGTCGCGGCCGCGAACTCCCGGCCCTCGTCGGAGTCCCCGGCCTGGAAGATGACCGGTCGCCCCTGTGGCGGACGAGGGGTCGGGAAGTGCCCGCGGATGTCGAACTGTGAACTGGTGAAGTCGAATTCACCCGCCTCGAGGCGTGCCAGGAACCGGCCGTTCTCGGCATCGGCGACGACGTCATCGTCGCGCCATGAGTCCCAGAGAGTCGCTGCGGCGGTGAGGAATTCCTTCGCGCGTGCGTATCGCTGGTCCTCGGGCAGATAGCCGCCACGACGGAAGTTCTCGCCGGTGAACTCGTCCCACGAGGTCACCACATTCCAGGCCGCGCGTCCGGCGGACAGATGATCGAGGGTGGCGAATTGCCTTGCGACGTCGACGGGTTCGTTGAAGGTCGAATTGATGGTGCCGGTCAGGCCGAGGTGGGTGGTGACCGCCGCCAACGCGGACAGCACGGTGAAGGTGTCCGGTCGACCGACCACGTCGAGGTCGTAGATCAGCCCGTTCTGCTCGCGGAGCCGCAGTCCTTCGGCGAGGAAGAAGAAGTCGAACTTCCCGCGCTCGGCGGTCTGCGCGAGGTGGACGAACGAGTCGAACTCGATCTGGCTGCCCGACGCCGGGTCGCTCCACACCGTGGTGTTGTTGACCCCGGGGAAGTGGGCGGCGAGATGGACCTGTTTGGTCATGCGACACCGGCCTTTCCAGTGGCGAAATGATTGGACGGGCGCGCCAGGCCGAGGTGCCCACGCAGCGTCGAATGGCTGTACTCATCGCGGAACAGGTTGCGGCGCCGGAGTTCCGGTACGAGCTCTCGGGTGATCGCGCGCAGGTCCTCGGGCAAGGCGGCCGGGTGTAGTCGTATTCCGCTGATTCCTGCCACCGCGGCCCAGCGCTCGATCTCGTCCGCGAGCCCGACCGGTGTGCCGGTGAAGACCGCGCTGTCGGGCGTGAACGGGCCACCTGTCCAGTCGTCGAGCTGCGCCCGACGGTCGTCGGCCTCCGCCTCCGATGCGGCGAGCACGACGAACAGGTCGACGAACAGGAGTGCTGGATCGGTGATCTCGCGACCGGCGTCGGAGTGTGCGGTGCCCACGGCGTCCACCGCGCGTACGGCGTCGTCGACGTCGCGCGGGCTGATGAACCCGAGGTCGGCGCCCCGACCGATCAGCCGCAGATCGGTGGGATGGGCGCCGGTCGCGGCGATGACCGGCCGGCCCTGCGGCGGGCGCGGCGTGATGGCGGGGCCGCGCACCGAGAACTGATCCCCGGCGAAGTCGATGTAGTGCAGCTTGTCCCGGTCGACGAAGCGACCGGTTGCGACGTCGCGGATCTCGGCGTCGTCCTCCCACGAATCCCAGAGCAGACCGAGCACGGTCGCGAAGTCGAGGGCCTCGGACGCGAGATCGGCGAGCACCGCCGGATCGTCGGGAAATCGTCGTCGGCCGAACAGCGCGGCCTCGTCCGGGTCCGCGGTCGTACGCAGCAGGACCCCGGCGCGACCCCGACTCACATAGTCGAGGGTCGCGATCGCCTTGGAGACGTGGAACGGCTCGGTGTGGGTGGCGGTCGCCGTCGGGATCAGCCCGATCGAACGGGTCGTGGGAGCGAGACGGGAGGCGAGTAGTACCGAATCGAGTCCTCCCGTCGCCCGGTCGGTGCGGGGATGCCCGCGATGCAGGGCGAAGGTATCCGCGAGGGTGACGAAGTCCAGGAGCCCGGCTTCGGCCTCGCCGACCAGTTGCTGCCAGTGCGCGGCTGTCGTGAGCGCGTTTGCCCGGGCCCCGGGCGCACGCCACGCACCCGGATGCGACCCGCAACCGTTCAGCGCCACGGCGACGCGTACGTGTTCGGTCATCGAGTCTCCCCTCGAGTCGTGTCGTCGATGTGTGTCTCCGTCTCGAACAGTGGCGGAATGACACGGGATTCCAGGGCCCGGTCATCGGATCGGCGTGGGCCTAACCCTTCCGATGTCCCGCCGATGCCGCTTCGGTGATCAGGATGAGGTGTGTTCGGCACAGGACTCGAGACGGTCGGGGAGCGGTATGACGGGACATGAACCTATACCGCTGTCGGTGCTCGACCTCGCGCCGGTCACCGAGGGGAGTGACGCGGCGACGGCGGTGCGTCGCAGCGTTGCCTTGGCCCGGCACGCCGAACGTCTCGGATATCACCGCTTCTGGCTCGCCGAGCATCACTTCGTGGCAGTGGCCAGCTCGTCGACGACCACGCTCATCGGACTCATCGCCGGCGCGACCGAGTCCATCCGCGTGGGATCTGCGGCGGTCCAGAGCGGCCTGCACACCCCGGTGTCGATCGTGGAGGCCTTCGGGACCATCGACGCGCTCCACCCTGGCCGACTGGACCTGGGTCTCGGTCGTTCCGCGCAGCGTCGCACCGAGTTGGCGACCGCCGACCGGAGATCCGCACCCCGCGAGCCCGCACCCCGACAGCCCGACGAGGTCGTCGACGGCCTGCTCATACCGTCGCCGTTCCCCGTCGAGTCGATCCTCAACGCGCCGCGGGTCGTCGCCGCGTTCGAGGCCTCGCAGTTCGACGGTGCGTCGCCGCCGGACTTCGACGATGCCGTCGGTGATGTCCTGGCGCTCCTGACGGGCGGGTTCAGTCACCGCGACGTCGAACTGACCGCGGTGCCGGGGCAGGGCGCCGACGTGGCGGTCTGGATCTTCGGGAGCAGCAAGGGGCAGAGCGCCCAGACCGCAGGTGCGCGCGGGTTACCGTTCGTCGCGAATTATCACGTCAGCCCGAGCACGGTCCTGGAGGCCGTAGAGGCCTACCGAAGTGCGTTCCGGCCGTCGCCGGTCCTGGCCGAGCCGTATGTGGTCGTCTCCGCGGATGTCGTTGTCGCCGAGGATGAATCGACCGCACGGCACCGTGCATCCACCTACGGACACTGGGTGTACGGCATCCGCAGCGGAGCCGGCGCGCAACCGTACCCGGACCCTGACACGGCACGGCCGCTCGACGATGACGCGCTCCCACTGGTCGACGATCGCGTGCGCACCCAGTTCGTCGGCGACCCCGACACCGTGGTGGACGGGCTGCGCACCCTCGTGCGGGTGACCGGCGCCGACGAACTGCTCGTCACCAGCGTCACCCACGACTTCGACCACCGGCTGGCGTCGCATGAGTTGCTGGCGGCCGCATGGGGATTGCGAGGGAAGTGAGATGACCGGCTACGCGGCAGAGGGTTTCGGACGACGCGCCGGTGTGCGGTCGTCGTTGAGGGTGCTGTTCACCGGCATCCGGCGTCGCGTCGACGTGGATTTACTCGCCGTGTGTGCGGCGCTGCATCCGGAGGCACCGCACCTGGGTCTCCCGCTGGAGTCAGCAAGAACGGTCGGCCGCGGAAAGGTCTCATAACCGGGTCCCGGTGGCACCATGAGGTTCTCCGGTGACGACGGTCGTCGCCGACGAGCAGCCACGAGGACGCCCACCATGTACGAGACCCCGGATGAACTACACGAACTGCAGACCCTTCTCGACGCGTCCCTGTCCCGATCGACTGATCATCTGCGGTCCATCATCAGCAGCGAGAACACGGTCGGCGCACCGCAATTGGTCGAGATCCTGACGGGCATGCGTGTTCTCGCGCTCTCGACCGTGACCGCGGCGGGCGAGCCGAGAATCAGCGCCGTCGACGGGCATTTCCTCCACGGGAAGTGGATCTTCGGCACGGCGCGCATGGCTGCGAAGGCTCGGCACCTCGCCGCCCGTCCGGCCGCCAGCGCGGCTCACATCCAGGGCGAGGAGCTCGGGGTGTTCACCCACGGGACGGTCGAGATCCTCAACCCGCTCGACGGCGACCGCGCCGATGACTGGCCCGAGTTGGTGGCCCACTTCAAGACGATCTACGGCGACGATGCGTTCGACTGGGACGTCGAGGTCATCTACTTTCGCCTGCACCCGCATTGGATGACGGTCTACGCACCGAACCAGTCTCATTGACTGTGAGTCGACGGTCAGTCGACCGGGACGATGAAGCCTTCTTTCACGAGCCAGTCGTAGGCGACGTCGGAGGGGTCGGCGCCGTCGATGTCGATGAGTCCGTTGAGTTCCTGCATGAGCTCGTCGGTGAGTTTCGCCGACACGGGAGCCATGAGTTCGGCGATTTCCGGGTTCGCGTCGTTGACGCCGGTGCTCACCACGAGGCAGCCGCTGTAGGGCAGGAAGAACTTCTTGTCGTCTTCCAGGACGACGAGGTCGAGGTTCTTGATCCTGCCGTCGGTGGAGTAGACCATGCCGAAGTTGCAGGGTTCGCTCCGTGCGGTCGAGGTGTAGACGACGCCGGAGTCCATGGTCGTCACGTTGCTCTTGGGCACGCCGCCGGGGGCGTCGAGCGGGATGTCGTATGCCTCCAGCATGGGGATGAAACCGTCCGCGCGCGAGAGGAACTCATCGTTGATGCAGAACGTCCGCTCGGATTCTGGCAGCTTCGCGATGTCGGACATCTTGGTGACGTTCAACCGCTCGGCCGTCGGCGCCGAGGCGGCGAATGCGTAGGTGTTGTTGAACGACGAAGGCGGGAGCCACTCGACACCGTTGGCGCGTTCGGCGTCACGGACGCGCTCGTACAGCTGCTGCGGATCCGCGATGGTCTCCGTCTCACCGAGATAGGTCTGCCAGGCGGTGCCTGTGTACTCCCACACGATGTCGGCGTCACCGTTGAGAACCGCTTGCCGCGAGGACATCGAACCCGGCGCGTTGGTGAGGTCGTCGACGTCGGCCCCGGCCGCCGCCAGATACGTCGCGGTGATCTTGCCGAGCAGGACCTGTTCGGTGAAGTTCTTCGACGTCACGGCGACCGACGTACCCTCCAGCGGGCGTTCACCGCCGGGAAGGGAAGCGGGACGGAAGGTTCCGGACGAACTCACCAGACCACACGCCGACAGCGTCATCACGAGGGCCGCCGACGCGGCCAGGATTGCGAGTGCCCGGGAGCGCAGCGTGCGGGCCGAATGTGAGCGGCGCCGGGAGCGCAGCGAGCGGGCCGACTGCGACCGTGTCATCATGCGATCCCCCGTGGTGTCGCGACGAGTTCGACGAGGCGCCCGAGCCAGTCGATCGTCATGGCGAGCAGGGCGACCAGGATCGCGCCCGAGACCAGCAGCTTGGGCAGGAACAGCGTGATGCCGGTGGTGATGAGTGTGCCTAGGCTGTTCGCGCCGATGAACGTGCTGAGGGTGGCGGTGCCGACCAGGATCACCAGTGCGGTCCGCACCCCGTTGAGGATGACGGGTACGGCGAGCGGGAGTTCGACCTGGACGAGGGTGCGGACGGCGGACAGGCCGATGCCCCGGGATGCCTCGACGGTCCGTTGATCGACCTGACGCAATCCGACGATGGTGTTCTGCAGGATCGGGAGCACCGCGTAGACGACCAGGCCGACGACGGCGGTGTTGAAACCGGTGCCGAGCCAGAAGGTGAACAGCACCAGCAGACCGATCGCCGGCGCCGCCTGCCCGATGTTGGCGATGTTGACCGCGATCGGGTTGAGCCACCGGAGCGACGGTCGGGTGAGCGCGATACCCAGTGGGATCGCGATCACGACGACGATGATGGTGGCGACGAGAGTCAGTTGGATGTGATCGAGGATGGTGGCGCGCAGCGCGGCCCACGACATCGACGCGCTCTCGGTGGTGGTGAACGTGGTGTTCGCGTACCAGATGGCGAAACCCACGCCGACGACCACGATCACGAGCGGTTCGAACCACACGTCGATGGGGATGCGGGAGAGCCGTCGTCGAAAGCCGCTCGGGACCGTCTCCGGGGCAGGCGGTTTCGCGGTCTCGGTGATCCTCGCCTCTTCGGCGATGAAACCCGTCACCGCTCGGCGCTCGTCTCGGGTGTGCCCACCGGCGCTGTCGCGGAACCGGCGCCTGCGGCCGGTTCCGGGCCGGGCTCGTCGTCGGCCGCGACGACCGGGGTCTCGACGGGAGCCGAACCCTCGGCGTGGTCGAGATAGCCGCCGTGGTCGTCGTCTTCCCGCACCGTCGCGAGTTGGCCGCGGATCGCCTCCATCACCGAGGCGATGTTCAGCGCACCGACGACCGCGCCGCGTCCGTCGGTGACGAGCACGCCGCCCTGGCTCGTCGCGAGCATCGAGTCGAGGGCGTCGTTCAGCGTCGAGGACTTGGCGACGACCGGGAGGCGATGGTCGAGGTAGTCGGAGACCTCCGGCTTGGCGCGGATCTCCTCGACCGACGGCCATGCGCGTGGGCGGCCGTGTTGGTCGACGACGGCGACCCAGTCCTCGCCGGCCGCCTTCGCGCGGGTCACCACGGCACCGGACGGTTCTCCGACCCGGGCGGTGATCACCTCTTTGAAGTCGACATCGCGGACGCGGGTGAGGGTCAGGTGGGCGAGAGTCGCACCCGATCCCACGAACTCCTCGACGAACGGGCTCGCCGGATTGGCCAGGATCTCCTCCGGCGGCGCGAACTGTTCGATGTGCCCGCCCTCGGAGAGGATCAACACCTTGTCGCCGAGTTTGGTCGCCTCCTCGAAGTCGTGGGTGACGATGACGATGGTCTTGGCCAGCTCGTGCTGGATCGCGATCAGCTTGTCCTGCAGGCGTGCTCGGGTGATCGGATCGACGGCGCCGAACGGCTCGTCCATCAGCAGCACCGGGGGATCGGCGGCGAGGGCGCGTGCGACGCCGACCCGCTGCTGCTGGCCGCCGGACATGTCCTTGGGGAGCCGGTCGGCGAAGGTCGCGGCGTCGAGTCCGACGAGGTCGAGCAGGTACTCGGTGCGCTCGGCGATACGTTTCTTGTCCCAGTTCAGGATTCGCGGGATGGCGCCGATGTTCTTGCTCACCGACCAGTGCGGGAAGAGGCCGCCGGACTGGATGACGTAACCGATGGACTGCCTCAGCTTGTCCGGGTTCTCGGCGGTGACATCGCGTCCGCCGATGTAGATGCGACCCTCGGTGGGTTCGATGAGGCGGTTGATCATCTTCAGCGTCGTCGTCTTGCCACATCCGGACGGGCCGACGAAGGCGACGATGTCGCCGGCGTCGATCTCCAGGTCGAGACGGGCGACGGCCGGCGTGGTGGCTCCTCGGTAACGTTTGGCCACGCCGTCGAGCCGGATGGACTCGCCGGTGACGTTGCGGTTGTTGCCGTTCGGCGCGGACGAGGTGGCGGAGTCGGTCATGAGAGTCCCTTGGAGATGGTGAGTCGGCCGAGCAGAACCAGGAGAGCGTCGAAGACGAGGGCGATGATGACGATCAGGATCGTTCCGGCGAGCGCCATTTCGAGTGCATTGGCACCACCGAGGCGGGAAAGCCCGTTGAAGATCAGCGATCCCAGGCCGGGGCCGAGGACGTAGGCGACGATCGCGGCGACACCGACGATCATCTGGGTCGACACGCGGATGCCGGTCAGGATCACCGGCCAGGCGATCGGCAACTCGACGGTGAGCAGGATGCGCCATCTCGAAAGCCCGATGCCGCGGGCGGATTCGACCACGGCCGGCGGCACGGACCGTAGACCGACGACCGCGTTGCCGATCACCGGCAGCGTGGCGAAGAAGGCCAGCATCAGAAACGACGGCGTCACACCGAGTCCGAACGGCACGATCAACAGGGCCAGGAGGGCAAGCGACGGAATGGTCAGCGCCACACGGCTCGACGTCAGCGTCAGCGCGCTGGCGAGCGGGAGGCGATAGACCACGGCGGCGATGAGGATCGCCACGGCCGTACCCACGAGCACTGTCTGAAATGACAGAGACGCGTGTTGATAGGTCAGAAAAGTGAGTGATCGGGCGTTCTCGCTGAGGTAATCCCACAATTGCACTGTCGGTGTCCCATCCCCGGTGTCCCATCCCCGATGTCCCACCCCCGGTGTCTGCGTCGACATTACGCAGAGTTGAACGAGACTGCCGACATTTGGACCGATCCAGTGTGACTTTCACGCGGCGTGGGTCGATCTCCGCTCGACTCGGTGCCATCCTGGATGGGTGAGTGAGACTGCGCTGACCAGCTCGGAGGTCGGACCCGACGACGATCGGGCCCACCTGGCCGAGGCCGTGCGTTCCTGGACGCGCATCGTCGCCTGGGTGCTGAGTGTCGGCGGGGCCATCGGCTTCGTCGCGGCGTTCGTGCTGACCGTGGAACGATTCGAACTAGCGGCCGACCCCGACTACGTGCCGTCCTGCAACTTCAATCCGGTGCTGAGCTGTGGTTCGGTGATGGCGCAGCCGCAGGCGGCGCTCTTCGGGTTCCCCAATCCGCTGCTCGGGATCGCCGGTTTCGCGGTCGCGATCACCACCGGGATGGCCTTGCTGGCCGGGGCGCGCCTCGCCGGCTGGTACTGGGCGGGGCTACAGGTCGGGGTCACCGCGGCGATGGTCTTCATCGGGTGGCTGATCTATTCGAGCCTCTACTCGATCGGGGCGCTGTGTCCCTACTGCATGGTCGTCTGGGCGGTCACACTGCCGATCTTCGTCCTGGTCAGCGTGCGCAACGCGCACGCGAGCGGTCTCACCTCGCGGTCCCGTGTCGCGCTCGCCCTGGCCCGCAATCACGCCCCCATCCTCGTCGCGGCGGTCGGCCTCGTGATCGTGCTGATCGCGGTGCGATTCTGGTCGTACTGGTCCAGCCTGTACTGAACCCGACCTCGCGCGACCGCTCGGAATCTCCCGAGATGCACCACTACGCTGGGCCCATGGCTATCGGGCGTCCATCGGAGGGTTCGGCGGAGGTGCAGCGCGCGCCGCGGGCGCGGATGACCGGCGCGCAACGGCGATTGCAGCTCATCGAGGTGGCGCGCGGACTGTTCGCCGAACGGGGTTTCGAGGGCACGTCGATCGAAGAGATCGCGCAGCGCGCCGGAGTCTCGAAACCTATCGTCTACGAGCACTTCGGCGGCAAAGAAGGTCTGTACGCGGTGGTCGTCGACCGTGAGATGGAAACCCTGCTGGAGATGGTGACCTCGTCGCTGTCGAAGAACCGCTCGCTCTATCGCATCCAGCAGGTCGCACTCGCGCTGCTGACGTACATGGAGGAGCGCACCGACGGCTTCCGCATCCTGGTCCGCGGCGACAGCACCGCGAGCACGGACGAGACGGCGACCTACTCGAGTCTCCTGAACGACGCGATCAGTCAGGTCGAGCACATCCTGGCCGGGGACTTCGAACGACGCGGCTTCGATCCCGCCCTCGCACCGCTCTACGCCCAGGCGCTCGTCGGGATGGTGTCGGTGACGGCGCAGTGGTGGCTCGACGTCCGCGAACCGTCGAAGGAGGTCGTGGCGGCGCACCTGGTCAACCTGTGCTGGAACGGGCTCACCCGACTCGAACCCGATCCCGAACTCGTCGGGCCCGACTACGTCGAATCGCGCAAGCGGACCACCGTCGACGACGCCTGACCGGGGGCCGCTCACGCACCGGCCCACCGCGGTGCCGCCACCCGACCCGAGGTGCACGGCAGTGTGCCCCAACCGCGTCTATTGTTGATTCACTCTGCGTGCCCCGGCCGGAAGGATCAACCGATGTCGACCCCGCACGGCGCCGGCCGGCCGGCCATCGCATCCCGCTGAGGCGTAGCGCGTGGAGACCGTCGGCATCTACCTGGTCGTCATCTTCGGATGTGGATTCCTCGCGCGTGTGGCCCGCCTGCCCACCCTCGTCGGCTACCTCGCCGCCGGGTTCATCTTGCACGCACCGGGAATCGACGAACTGCCGATCATCGACACGATGGCCGAACTGGGCGTCACGATCCTGCTGTTCACGATCGGGCTCAAGCTCGACGTGCGGATGCTGCTCCGGCGTGAGGTCGTCATCACCACGGCGGTGAACCTGCTCGTCATCCTCGGTCTCACGATGGGTTTCCTCGGCGTCCTGGGTGCCATCGGCGTCCGGTTGCTCGCCGGCGAGGGCTGGGAGACGGTGGCGCTGTTGGGATTTGCGCTGTCCTTCTCGAGCACGGTGTTCGTCGTCCAGGTACTCGACGAGCGGTCGGAGTCGCATTCCCTCTACGGCCGCATCGCCATCGGCGTCCTCGTGCTGCAGGACATCGTCGCCGTCGTCTATCTGACCGCCATGCAGGGCGAGCCGCCGAGCCCCTGGGCGCTGGCCCTGGTGTTGTTGATCCCCGGCGCGTGGATCGTCCGCCGGTTGTGGAACACCCTCGGCCACGGCGAGTTGCAGACGTTGTTCGGGATCGTCATGGCGCTCGTACCCGGTTACTGGCTCTTCGAATCCGTCGGTGTCAAGGGCGATTTCGGCGCGATGATCATCGGCGTCCTGCTCGCTTCGCACCCGCGTGCGGGGGAGCTGTCGCGGACGTTGTTCGGTTTGCGTGAGCTGCTGCTGGTCGGTTTCTTCGTGTCGATCGGCCTGCACGTCACGCCGACGACTGAGACCGTGCTGCTCGGCCTGCTCCTGCTCATCCTGCTACCGCTCGAGGGAGCGGTGTACACGCTGGTCCTCTCGCTGTTCGGCCTGCGTCGCCGGACGTCGATCCTCACCGGACTCGCCTTGGCCAACTTCTCGGAGTTCGGGCTCATCGTGATCGCGACCGGTGTGGGGGCAGGCATCATCGGCGAGGACTGGCTGGTGGTGACATCGGTCGCGGTGGCGGGAAGCTTCGTGTTCTCCACCCTCGTCAATCGACGCGGCACGGGCCTGGTGACCCGGCTGTCGGCGTTCGTCCCGACCACGGCCGCCGCCCGGGCGCACCCCGACGACGCGCCGATCGTCCTGGCACCGGCGCGCGTTCTCGTCCTCGGGATGGGTCGCGTCGGCCACTCGGTCTACGACCGGCTGGTCGACGAATACGGCCTACCCGTGATCGGCGTGGAGAACGACCCGCTCAAGGCGAGCGAACTGGCCGAGCAGGGTGTCCGGGTACTCGACGCCGACGCCACCGAGACCGACTTCTGGGACCGGGCCGTCGGCGTCGGCGAGCTCGAACTGCTCGTCCTGGCCATGCCCTTCCACGGCTCGAATCTCGTGGCTCTCGAACGGATCGAGGAGCTCGGCGTCACCGGGACCATCGCCGTCGTCGCGCAGTACGACGACGAACGCGACGAGTTACTCCAGCGAGGGGCCGACGTGGCGTTCCACATCTACGAGGGCACCGGCGTCGGACTGGCCGACGCGGCCGCCGAGGCCGCAGGTCTGGAACGCTGAGCGACGGTTCACCCCGACCCGGTGGCCAGGCCGGTCAGCTGCCCGCGCCGGAAGCGTCGTCGCCGCTCCAGAGGTCCTTCTGCATGTAGACGCAGTCGATCCACTGCTCGGCCTTGTGACCGATGGCGCGCAGGCGACCCACCTCGTCGAATCCGAACCGCCGGTGCAGTGCGATCGAGCCCTCACCTCCGGTCGCGGCGATGACCGCGACGATCTGGCGGACGTTGTCCGGGTCGGCGCGGGCGAGCAGCGCGGACATCAACGCGGTGCCGATCCCGCGTCCCCCGTGACCGGGCCGCACGTAGATCGAGTCCTCGGTCGACAGGTCGTACGCGGGCATCGTCCGGAACGTCCCCAGGTAGGCGTATCCGACGACGTGCTCGACCCCGTCGTCGACCGCGCGGGCCACCACGAACGGCCGGCCCGCAGCGGTGATCGCGGCGTGCTTGGCATGCCACTGCGAGACCGACGGAACCAGGTAGTCGAAGGTCGCGACGGTGTGCTGCACGTAGTGCGCGTAGATGTCCGCGACGGCCTCGCAATCGTCGATCGTCGCGTCTGACACGCGGATCGGGGGCGAGGTCGCGCCGGAGGTGCGGTCGCTCATGCCGATGAGGGTAGGGCAGGGGCGCCGACGGCGAGAACTCCGTCGGGACGAGTCCGCCGACCGGGCAGGGCGGGCCGATCGGCGACCCATACAATCGACGGAGTGTCGACGCTGTCTGCCCTGTCCGGTCTGGCCACACTCGCGTGTGCGGACAAGTCCTTCCGCGAGGTGCACAAGCACCGCGACGAGCGCCGACTGGACATCACCGCGCCGGATGCCGCGCGCCCCTTCCTCGTCTCGTGCCTGGTCACCGATGCGCAGGCGCCGCTGTTGGTCGTGTCGGCCAACGGCCGCGAGGCCGACGATCTGACGGCGGAGCTGGGCGAACTCCTCGACGACGCCGGGGCCGTCGCACAGTTCCCGTCCTGGGAGACGCTGCCGCACGAGCGGCTCTCCCCGAGTGCAGACACCGTCGGACAGCGACTGGCCGTGCTGCACCGCCTGGCGAACCCCGGCGACACCCCACTGCGGGTCGTCGTGACCACTGTTCGCTCGCTCGTCCAGCCGATGGCACCGGGCCTCGCCGACGTCGCCACGGTGACCCTGCGTGAGGGCATCGAGGTCGACTTCGACGCACTGCTGTCCCAGTTGGTCGAGATGGCCTACGAGCGCGTCGACATGGTCGGCCGACGCGGCGAGTTCGCGGTACGCGGCGGCATCCTCGACGTCTTTCCGACGACCGCCGATCATCCGGTGCGCGTGGAGTTCTGGGGCGACGAGATCACCGAGATGCGTGCGTTCTCGGTGGCCGACCAGCGCAGCCAGCCCGAGGTCGAGACCAGCGAGGTGCGGATTCACCCGTGCCGTGAACTGCTCCTGACCGAGAAGGTCCGTGCGCGGGCCGCCGATCTCGCGGCCGCCGATCCGGGCGACACGACCATGACCGAGATGTTGGGCAAACTCGCCGAGGGCATCCCGGTGGAGGGGATGGAGGCGCTGATCCCCGCGCTCGTCGACGGCGACATGCAGTTGCTGACCGAGGTGATCCCCGACGGCACACGGGTCCTCATCCTCGACCCGGAGAAGGTGCGGACCCGGGCCTCGGATCTGTCGAAGACGGGTGCGGAATTCCTCGAGGCGTCGTGGACCGCCGCCGCCATGGGCGCCTCGGCGCCGATCGACGGCCGGTCGTCGGAGAGCCTCGGCATCGACCTGCAGGCCAGCGCGTACCGCTCTCTCGACGAGGTGCGGAAGGCGACGCTCGCCGCCGGCCGGCCCTGGTGGACCCTGAGTCCACTCGCGACCGGCAGCGGTGACGAACTCGAACTGGACCTGGCTCCCGGCCCGGCGCCACGGGGCGACGACCGCGAGATCGCGGCGACGTTCGCGCAGTTGCGCGCCCACGTCTCCGACGGCAAGACGGCGGCGATCGTGGTGGCGGGCAAGGGCACCGCGCAGCGTGTCGGCGAACGACTGTCCGACGCCGAGGTGCCCTACGTGATCGCCGAACCCGGGCATCGGCCGCAGCCCGGCGAGGTGACCGTCTTCTGCGCGCCGCTGCGTGCCGGGATCGTCTGTCCCGACGCGGGTCTCGTGGTGGTCGCCGAGGCCGACCTCACCGGTACACGGGTCGCGAACGTCCGGGACGGCCGCCGGCTGCCGGCGAAGCGGCGCAACCAGGTCGACCCGCTCGCCCTGGCCGCCGGCGACCTGGTGGTGCACGACCAGCACGGCATCGGCCGGTTCGTCGAGATGATCGAGCGGACCGTCTCGGGTGCCCGGCGCGAGTACCTCGTCCTGGAGTACGCCTCGAGCAAACGCGGCCAGCCGGCCGATCGGTTGTATGTCCCGATGGACGCACTCGACCAGCTCTCGCGGTACGTCGGCGGCGAACAGCCGTCGCTGTCGAAACTCGGCGGGTCGGACTGGCAGAACACGAAGCGCAAGGCGCGCAAGGCTGTTCGCGAGATCGCCGGCGAGCTCGTACAGCTCTATGCCGCCCGCCACGCCGCGCCCGGACACGCATTCGGTCCCGACACCCCGTGGCAGCAGGAAATGGAAGACGCCTTCGACTTCACCGAGACCGTGGATCAGCTCACGGTCATCGCCGAGGTCAAGGCCGACATGGAACGTGCGGTGCCGATGGACCGCGTCGTCGTCGGCGACGTCGGTTACGGCAAGACCGAGATCGCCGTCCGTGCCGCCTTCAAGGCCGTCCAGGACGGCAAGCAGGTCGCGGTCCTGGTCCCGACGACGATTCTCGCGCAACAACATCTGCAGACCTTCACCGAACGGATGAGCGGCTTCCCGGTGCGCGTGCGCGGCCTGTCGCGCTTCACCGATGCCAAGGAGTCACGCGAGATCGCCGAGGCGATGTCGAAGGGCGAGGTCGACGTCGTCATCGGTACCCACCGACTGTTGCAGACCGGGATCGTCTGGAAAGACCTCGGACTCGTGATCGTCGACGAGGAGCAGCGGTTCGGTGTGGAACACAAGGAACACATCAAGTCGCTGCGCACCCATGTCGACGTGCTGACGATGTCGGCCACCCCGATCCCGCGCACGCTGGAGATGTCGATGGCCGGGATCCGCGAGATGTCGACGATCCTGACCCCGCCCGAGGAACGGCACCCGGTGCTCACCTACGTCGGTGCCTACGCGCCCAAGCAGGTCGCCGCCGCCATCCGCCGCGAGCTGTTGCGTGACGGCCAGGTCTTCTACGTGCACAACCGGGTGTCGACCATCGACAAGATGGCCAAGGACATCGCGGCGATGGTCCCGGAGGCGAGAGTTGTTGTCGCACATGGGCAGATGGGCGAGGATCAGCTCGAGCGCACGGTGTCGGGATTCTGGAACCGTGAGTACGACGTGCTGGTCTGTACGACGATCATCGAGACCGGTCTGGACATCTCGAACGCCAACACCCTGATCGTCGACCGCGCCGAGAACCTCGGCCTCTCGCAGCTACATCAGCTGCGTGGTCGCGTCGGTCGCAGCCGCGAACGTGGATACGCCTACCTGCTCTACAGCCCGGACCGGCCGCTGACCGAGACCGCCTACGACCGCCTGGCGACGATCGCGCAGAACAACGAGCTCGGCGCGGGAATGGCGGTGGCGCTGAAGGATCTCGAGTTGCGCGGCGCCGGAAACGTGTTGGGCGCCGAGCAGTCCGGGCACGTCGCGGGCGTCGGCTTCGATCTCTACGTCCGGCTGGTCGGCGAGGCGGTGGAGGCTTACCGTGCCGCCGCGGATGGGAAGCCCGTCGAATCCCGGGAGACGGGCGAGGTGCGCATCGACCTCCCCGTCGACGCACACATCCCGGTCGAATACGTCGATTCCGACCGCCTGCGTCTCGAGGCGTACCGCAAGCTCGCGTCGGCGACCGACGACGCCGCGGTCGACTCGGTCCTCGTCGAACTCAACGACCGCTACGGCCCACCACCGGTGGAGACCACGCGGCTGGCGTCCATCGCCCGGCTGCGCCTGCGATGCCGGGAGCGGGGGATCACCGAGATCGGTCTCGCCGGACAGGGAATGAAGATCTCGCCGCTGTCGCTGCTCGACAGCGAGCAGGTGCGTCTTCGTCGCCTGTACTCGTCGGCCACCTACCGGGCGACGACGTCGGTGGTCACGCTGCCCATCCCGCGCACCGGAGGCGTGGGGTCGGCGCGCCTGCGCGACGACGAGCTGATCGAGTATCTGACGACCTTCCTCACCCAACTCCGGCCGGACCCTTCGTGACGCGCCCTCCGCAAGCTCCGGGCGCTCCTCAGGGAGCGGGGGTAGCGCGCCCTCCGCAGGCTACGGGCGCTCCTCAGGGAGCGGGGGTAGCGCGCCCTCCGCAGGCTCCGGGCGCTCCTCAGGGAAGGGCGTACGACGAATGACGGTGGTGCTGCTGGACCCGGCACGGCCGGATCTGATCCTCCATTCGGGCACGCTCATGTCTCGCCGGGCCGGTGCAGGTCACCGAGGACGTGCCCGCGGCGATGCTGTGGGAGTTCGACCACGTCGAACCCGTCTTCGACGACGCACCCGTCGATCCGGGATCGGTGCTCGTCAGTACCGATCCCGAACATCCGCTGGTGCAGGCGCGAATCGCGCGCGGGGAAGACGTCATCGCGGCGCAGACGGTCTCCGGCATGGCGCTTCTCGAGTCCGTGGCGTTGATGGACACATTGCGTCGGAACGGCCCGTGGGAGAGCACCCAGACGCACCACTCGTTGCGGCGTTACCTGCTCGAAGAGGTCTACGAGTTGCTCGACGCCATCGAGGCCGGTGACCCCGTGGAGCTCCGTGAAGAACTCGGCGACCTCCTGCTGCAGGTGCTGTTCCACGCGCGCATCGCCGCCGACGACCCGGAGTCGCCGTTCGACATCGACGACGTCGCACGGAGTTTCACGTCGAAGGTGACCGGCCGGACTCCGGGCGTGCTGTCCGGCGCCCACTCGGATCTGGAGACCCAGATCCGGGAATGGGAGGAACGCAAGGCGGCCGAGAAGCGCCGCGGCTCGGTGTTCGACGGCGTCGCCACGACCCAGCCCGCTCTCGCCCTGTTGCAGAAGGTCCTCGAACGGCTCACCGCGGCCGGTTATCCCGTCGACACCATCCCCGCGGAGACCCTGACCGTGACGGTCGTCGCCGGCGGCGACAGCGTCGAGGCGCAGGCCCGGGACCGAGCGCTCGCGTTGATGGCCGACGTGCGCGCGGCAGAAGCGCGTGCGGCCGAGCGAGGCGTCACCCTCGACTCGCCCGAGGCGTGGTCGGCCGTACTGGGCGAGAACCCGGCCTGATCCGACCATCACGCGAGCACTGTCGCGGGGTTTGGGGGAGTGAACCGGATCGAGGCTCAGACGGACAGTGCGGCCAGCTGTTTCGTGAACTCCCCCTCGTCGATTCGCGTGTGGCGTCCGTCCTCGACGACGATCTCGCCGCCGACCATCACCGTGTCGACGATGGACCGTGATCCGGTGGTGAGCAGCGACGCGCCGGGATCGCGGACGGGGAGGGTGGCGTAGTCGAGGTCGAACCGCACCAGGGTGAGGTCCGCGGGCGACCCGACCGTCACGCCGCCGGTCACCGGCGACAGACCGAGCGCGGAGTTGGCGCCGCCGCAGGCGATGTCGAGCATCTGGGGGAACCCGAGCAGGTCCGCACGCCGGTGGACGGCACGTTGCAGGTAAGCGGCGATGCGCAGCGTCGCCAGCATGTCCTGGGTGTCGTTGCTGGCGGCGCCGTCCACGCCCAGCCCGACCGCCAGGCCGCGCTCCAGCATCGCCGGGATCGGGGCCACCCCGCTGCCGAGCCGCATGTTCGACAACGGATTGTGCGACACCGCCACCTTCCGGGCGGCGAGGGTGCGCTGGCCGGCGTCGTCGAGCTCGACGCAATGGACGGCGAGCACGCGGTCCCACAGGAAGCCGTTGCGGTCGAGGTGGTCGACGGCCCCGAAGCCGGTGTGCTGCCGACACATCTGCTCGTCGGTGCCGGTCTCGAGCAGGTGGATGGAGACCGGCAGTCCACTTTCCTGCGCGAAGTCGCGGATCGTCCGCATCCCGGCGTCGGTGACCGAGCGCGGATTGGGTACCGCCAGGGCCATCGAGATCGCTGACCCGGCAACCTCGTTGCGGAGATGGTCGACGTGGTCGAGGACCTCGCCGAGGGGTTGCATCAGCCGCGGTTCGAACCCCCACTTGCGGCTCGGGTCGGTGCGGTCGGCGACCCCGCGGCCGAGGATCGCCCGGATTCCGGTGTCGCGCAGTGCCCGCACGACGGCGTCATGGATCTCGTGCGACGGGTGCGGCCACATGTGTTCGACCACGGTCGTCGTGCCCGATCGCAACAGTTCGAGGCAGGCCGAGACAGCGGCGAGGTAGGCCCGCTCGGGTGTGATCGCCACCGATTCCTCGCCCACGGCCAGCAACCATTCGAGCAACGGTGTGCATTCGGCGATTCCCCGCATGAGCGACTGCTGGAGGTGCGTGTGGGTGTTGACGAACCCGGGGATGACGTAACCGTTACCGGTTCCACCGCCCGGACGGGCGGTGGGTGCGATCGCGGTGACGATCCCGTCGACGACATGGACGTCGTGATGGGCTTTCCACTGGCCGGCCGTGTAGACGGTGACGTCGCGAAAGGCCGGGGCCGCCGCGGTGACGGCGGCCCCGGGCAATGATGTGTCGGTCACTTCGCGAAGTTCGCGGCGATGCGCTGGGCGAGGTAGTCGGCGGCGGTGATCGGCGGGTAGGTGCCGCCCGCGCTCTCGATCAGCACGTCGGAGTTCGCTTGGGCGAAATACGCGAGCGTGTAGCGCGGACCGGTGTACTCGCCTCGGCGGGGAGCCCGGACCCGATGGAAGTTCGACGGCAGTCGGTCGTCGGACCAGCGCATCAGCATGTCGCCGATGTTGCAGGTGATGGCGTCGTCGGACGGCTCGACCGACGTCCAGGCCTCGCCGTCGGCCTCGGCTCCCGGTAGCACCTGCAGACCTCCCTGACCGGACCGCTGGAACAGCAGGGTCAGTGCGTCGAAGTCCGTGTGTGCGCCGGCGCGCCAACTGTTCTCGGAGTCGATCAGTTCGTCGGGGAACGCGTAGTAGTGCAGCAACCGCAGGGTGCTCTGGTAGGTGTCCGCCGTCGGGTCGTGCGCCCGAGTGAAGAAGTCGCGGTCGAGACCCAGACGCTCGGCGAAACAGCTGAGCAAGGTCATGGCCACCGACCAGCACCGGTGCTCGAAATCCTCGATGGTGGAGCGGAATCCGGCGAGCTCGCGCTCACTCGGCCACAGTCCGTCCATGCGGGGCCGGGTGAACTGGTAGGACTCCTTCTGGTCCGGTGTGCCGATCGACGGGCGTACCTGGGTGCGGTACTCCCAGCCCGCGTTCTGGCCCTTCTTGAGCGGATACTGCTCCTTGATCGAACGGGGGAGCGCGAAGAACCGGGCGGACATCTCGAACGCGTGGTCCACCGCGGCCAGGTCGATGCCGTGGTCGATCACCTGGAAGAAGCCGATGTCGGTTGCGGCCGACCAGAGTTGGTCGGCGATCTCGTCGCGGCGGTTGTCCAGATCGGCCAGACTGATCCGGCGGATCTCGCGGTCGGTGGTCTCGGTTCCCAGCCCGCCCATCCGGCGTTCCCGGTCGAGCTCGGCCAGGCCGGCCGAGGCGGCCGGCGATGGGGGTGTGGTGGTCTCGGTCATCGTGTGTCTCTCTGTGGTCGGGGATGACGTGGGCGTCGGGTCAGCGGATCTGCTCATCGATGAACTGGGTCGTGAACAGCTGGTCGGCGGGCAATGCGGCCGGCAGGTCGGCGCCTCCGCCGTTCAGGATCGGCACGAGGTCGTTGATCACGTTCTGCGCCTTCACCATGTCGTAGCTGCCGTAGACACCGTCCGCGCCCGGGGCGATGACCGCGCGATCCTTCAGCAAGCCCGCCGAGTACGCCGCCTCGCCGGCTGAATACGGGGTGAAGGACACGTCCTGGGACACCCAGTCGACGATGGTGGCGTTGACCGCGTCGGGCGAGGCCACGTAGTCCTTACCGGTCTGCTGGATCATCGGGACCAGCTTCTCCAGACACGGCGACATCTCCTCGACGTCACCGGCGCGGACCGAGACGTTCGACGCGTAGACGTCGTACCCGGCGTCCTTGACCATCGCGTAGGCGACCGGCTTGTTCCACGACGGGGTCTCGTTCTCGTAGGTGTAGGGCTCGGAGTTGGCGAACCCCTGCTGGGTGATCGACGGGTCGCCGACGAAACGTGCCGGGGCGCCGTCGTAACTGGTGTCGAGCTGATCCTGCTGCAGCAGCCCCTTCGCGACCAGCCACTGCGGGAAGATCTGATCCTTCGACACCACCACGCTGGCGTCGGATCGGCCGATGTCGGCGATCGTCTTCACGTCCGGGTGGGTTGCGGGGTCCCACATGATGATCGAGGGGTTGTACTGCAGGAGGGGCGTCACACCGACCACGCGTTGGTCCTTGGCGGCGGAGATCATCTGGTCGCCGTGGACGAGACCGAGGTGGATGGAGTCGTCGGAGTACATGGCCGAGGGCACCGACTGGAATCCGATGGCCGGGCCGCCGGCGCGCAGCGTGATGTCGACGCCGGTGTCCATGCCGTCGAAGACGAGCGGTCCGGAGACCGACTTGTTGTCGGTGTCGACGGTGTACCCGGGTCCGAGAAGTCCGATGACCCCGGCCATGTCCGACTGCGGTTGCCACTGCAGTTGAACCACCACGTTGTCGGGGCAGGTTCCGGCGAGGGTGGATTCGGCCGGCGCCGAGGGGAGGCTCGACGACGCGGTGTCGTCGGACCCGGAACTCGAGCAGCCGGCGAGAACCGCTGCGCAGATCGCCGCCGTGGCGGCCACGGCCAGACGCGACGTGCGGAGGCGGGTCATCTAATAGCAGAAAGACTGCAACAGTTACATGTAGACATGCACAGGGCGGGAAGGCCGGATGAAACTCTACGACACGGTGAGGGATGTGGATGCGCGTCATCTCACCAAAGATGTGGTCGCGTCCGTCTCCGGGGTGACGAAGCGATTCGAGTCCGGGACCCAGGCGCTGGACCGGGTGGACCTCGACGTGCGCGCCGGCGACTTCGTGGCCGTCGTCGGACCGTCGGGTTGTGGTAAGTCGACCCTGCTCCGGATGGCCGCCGGTCTCGAGAAGCCCACAGAGGGAAGCGTGGCACTGTCCACGGAGTCGGTCGGGTTCATCTTCCAGGAACCGACCCTCCTCGCCTGGCGCAGTGTGCGGGGCAATGTCGAACTCTGCGCCGAGATCGCCCGGCTGCCGCGGGGTGAACGACGACGCCGGGCGCAGGCCGCCATCGACGCGGTCGGTCTCACCGGGTTCGAGTCGCAATTGCCGCGCATGCTGTCCGGTGGCATGAAGATGCGTGCCTCGCTGGCCCGCGCGTTGACCTCCGAGCCCGAATTGTTGCTCCTCGACGAGCCTTTCGGCGCTCTCGACGAGATGACCCGGCTCGACATGCAATCCGAGCTGCAACGGCTCTACGCCGAACGCCGGTTCACCGCGATGTTCATCACGCATTCGGTGTCCGAAGCGGTCTTCCTCGCCAACCGGGTGATCGTGATGTCCGCACGCCCGGGGCGGATCGTCGCCGACATCGGCATCGACTTCGCTCACCCACGCCACCCGGATCTGCGCTACGACAGCCGTTTCACCGACCACGTCGCCGAGATCTCCGAGACCCTCCGAGGTGCACGATGACCACCGCCGCCCGATCTCGTCCCGCCGCCGGCGAGTACCACGGACCCGTCTCCGCGCCGCAGCCCGAACCCACACGGGGCGAACGGTCGTCGCGGAAGAGTGGCGCCCGCCGTGTCACGGCAGCCGTGCTGAGGTACGGAGCACCCCCGGTCCTCTCCCTCGCCGTGGGGATCGCCGCCTGGTACGCGGTCAGCTATCTCATCCTCACTCCGGAGCGGCGTTTCCTGCTCCCGCCGCCGCACACCGTGCTGACCGAGTCGCTGCTGGACCCGGACAGCGTCGGCCCCATGCTCGACGCGCTATGGGTCACCGCGAAGGTCTGTCTCGTGGGCTTCGCCTTCGCCGCGCTGATCGGGGTCGCCATCGGCGTCCTGATGAGCCGGGGGTCCTTCCTCGAACGCGCGATCTACCCCTGGGCCGTTGTGCTGCAGGTGATCCCGGTGCTCGCGATCGTTCCGCTGATCGGGCTCTGGTTCGGCTACGGGATGGTCGCCCGCACGATCGTGTGCGTGATCATCGGGATCTTCCCCATCATCGCCAACACGCATTTCGGCCTCGTCTCGGTCGACAAGTCCTCACACGAGCTGTTCACCCTGTCGAAAGCTTCACCGGTGCAACGCCTGCTGATGCTCGAGTTCCCGTCGGCTCTCCCGTCGATGATGACCGGCTTCCGGACGGCCTCGGGGCTGGTCGTGGTGGGCGCCATCATCGGTGACATGTTCTTCGCGAAGGGCGAACCCGGTATCGGGACCCTGCTCGACATCTACCGGGCTCGCCTGCAGTCCGACGACCTCATCGCGGCGATCGTCCTGGCCTCGGTGTTCGGCATCCTCGTCTTCGGCGCCTTCAGCATTCTCAACGCCGCCGTGAACCGTCGTCGCTGAGGACATCTCCGCGCTCGCAACCACCTCGACCCGAACCCATCCGGAGGATTCATGTTCACCGTTCCCACCATCGACATCTCGCCCTACCTCGACCCGGACAGCTCGGCCGCGGCCCGGGACGGCGTGGCGCGCGCCCTCGACGACGCCTGTGGCGGCGTCGGTTTCGTCCAGGTCGTCGGTCATGGGATCGCACCCGGCGTCATCGACGGACTGACCGCGGCGCTCGACGAGTTCTACGCGCTGCCCCTCGAGGTGAAGAAGCAATACGCCCGGCCGGGGCAGAATCGTGGCTACAGCCCGCCGAAGAGTGAGTCGCTGAGCATGAGTCTGGGTGTGGCCGCGGCGAATCAGATGAACGACTTCTACGAGGCGTTCACCGTCGGCTCGGAGGGTTCCTGGTTCCCGGGCCTCGACCTGCCGGAGTCCAGCTACCCGACGAACACGTGGCCGGACGCGGCGCCGGGATTCCGCCCGGCGGTCGAATCCTGGTTCGACGCGGCGCGGGGCCTCTCGCGAGTTCTGCTCACCGCCTTCACCGATGCGCTCGGTCTGCCGCCCGGTTACTTCGACGGCATGACCGATCACTCCATCGACGCGCTGAAGCTCAACAACTACACCCTCCCCGAAGGCGAGATCGAACTCGCCGGGGAGCTGACCGGGATGGGTGCGCACACCGACTTCGGCATCCTCACCGTGCTGTGGGCCGACCAGGTGCCCGGGCTCCAGGTGCTCGATCACGAGGGGCGGTGGCACGACGTGGCACCCGCCGACGACGCGCTGCTGGTCAACCTCGGCGACGCCATGGCGCGGTGGACGAACGACCGGTGGCGCTCGACTGTCCACCGCGTCGACCCGCCCGTCGTCGACGGCCGGATCCTGCGTCGTCGGTCGGCAGCGTTCTTCTTCGACGGCAACGCCGATGCCGTCATCGAGACGCTGCCCGGGTGCGCGCGTACCGACCACCCGGGATATCCGCCGATCACCGTCGCCGAGAACATCGATGCGAAACTCGCCGGGATGAAGAGCGGAATCGCACCCGTCGGCGCCGAGCGCGAGGCGCAGCGCGTGATGGCCGCGGGATGAGGCCGGGGCATCGGCCTTCTACGCTGGGACGATCATGACGGGAAACGGAGACGACGGCGCGCTGCTCATGCAGTCGGTCCTGCGCCGGATACGAGACGAGATCTTCGACGGCACGCTCGAACCCGGTGCGTCGCTCTCGGTTCCGGGTCTGGCCGCCCGACTGGACGTGTCCCGCAGCCCGGTGCGCGAGGCGGTCCAACAACTCGTCATGGACGGGCTGGCGGTCTACACGCCTCGTGTCGGTGCGAAGGTGGCCGTCCTCGACGACGAGATGCTGCGGCACGTCTTCGAGGTTCGTGAGGTCCTCGACGGACTCGCCGCGCGCCAGGCCACCATCCGGGTGACCCGTGCCGAGCTGACCGGGCTCTGGGATCGGGTGCGTGAGCAGGAGCGTCTGCTGGAGACCGAGCCCGATCACCGACGCGACGCCGAACTCGATCTCGACTTCCACACCGCGGTCCGGTCGCTGTCGGGAAACGCCCCGCTGTGCGACGCACTGCTGAAGCTCGACACCCAGTCACATCTCTACCGATCCGACATGTGGTCGCACGAGGACAACCGTCGGCACGCCGTGACCGAGCACCGCCGGATCGTCGCGGCACTGGAGGTCGGTGACGCCGACGAAGCGGACCGGGCCGCGCGCGCCCACGCCGCCGGCGTCCTCGTCCGGCTGCTCCGTACCTGATCCGGTGCGCGATCGCCGTGACCCCGGCCACCGGACTTTCGCCCACGCTGATTTGATCTCGTCAGGCGGTGCGGCGGCGGGAGAGAGCGCATCCGCCGCCCCGGGTGGGCCCCGGCAGGGGAATCGTCTGCGCCATCATGGGTGGATGGTCTCTTCACCCGATGCCGCGCGCCGTGACAACGTGATCCTGGTGCACTGGCACGATCTCGGTCGCCATCTGCGGTGTTACGGCGCCGATGGCGTCGAGAGTCCCGTCCTCGACGACCTCGCGGCCGCCGGCATCCGGTTCGCCGACGCACACGCGACGGCGCCGCTGTGCTCACCGGCCCGCGGTTCCCTGTTCACCGGGCGCTATCCGCACGGCAACGGGCTCGTCGGCCTGGCCCACCACGGGTTCGAGTACTTCCCGGACGTGCAGACCCTGCCGGCTCTCCTCGCGGGTGCGGGCTACCGCTCGGCACTCTTCGGGATGCAGCACGAGAGCGCGGACCCCGGCCGGCTCGGATTCGACTCGGTGGATGTGTCCGACTCGCGCTGTGACTACGTGGTGGACCGGTCCCAGGACTGGTTGCGACGACATGCGCACGACGATCGGCCGTTCTTCCTGACAGCGGGCTTCTTCGAAACGCATCGGCCTTACCCGGCCGACGAGTACAAGCCGGCGGACACCAGCACGATCGCGGTGCCCGGGTTCCTTCCGGACACCGACGACGTGCGCGACGATCTGGCGGGTCTGCACGGCTCGATCACGAAGGCCGACTCGGCCGTGGGCCGGCTCCTCGACACCGTCGCCGAACTCGGTCTCGACGACTCCACCTGGATCGTGTTCGTCACCGATCACGGTCTGGCGTTCCCACGGGCGAAATCGACGCTGTACGCCGAGGGCACCGGGATCGCATTGATCATGCGCCCGCCGTCGCGGCTGGGGATCACGCCGACGGTCTACGACGATCTGTTCTCGGGGGTCGATCTCACGCCGACGCTGCTCGACCTGGTGGGCGTCGACATCCCGGACACGGTCGACGGTGACTCGCACGCCCCCGCGCTGGTGGGAACCGAATCCACGGCCGTTCGCACCGAGGTGTTCACCGAGAAGACCTACCACGATGCCTTCGATCCGATCCGGGCCGTGCGCACCAAGGACTTCAGCTACATCGAGAACTACGCGGCGCGGCCGGCGTTGTTGCTCCCGCTCGACATCGCCGACAGTTTGTCGGCGCGGTCGCTGGATCGGCAAGAGGTGCAACAGGATCGGTCGCGGGTCGAGCTCTACGACCTGCGTTCCGATCCGCATGAGCGCAACAACCTCGCCGACGACCCGTCGTATGCGCACGTCCGGGACGAGCTCGCGCGGGCGTTGGCCGACTGGCGCGAGCGCACCCATGACGACTTGCCCGATGAAGCGGCCGGCACGGCGACGGCGGAGGCCTTCATGGACGCATTCCACGCCAAGGCGGCGCAGGTCGAGGCCGAGGAGGAGGCATTGCCGTCCCGGCGTCCGCTGGGTGCCCGTCGCGAGTTGGCCGGGGACCTCACGTCGGGCGAGCGCTGAGGGGCGTCGGCGCGAAAGCGTCATCTCGGACACGCGATCTCACGCCACCCACAGCGCGGTTTCGGTGTCAATGGTTTCGACCCGGCTGCGCGTAAAAGGCCAGCTTGCGGTGCTTTTCCCGCTCGCTAGACTCGTCTTTCATGTCAGCGAAGTCCTCGTCGGGACCGGCAAATTATCTGGTGTGTGCCAGCCAGCGCAGCGGCAGCACGCTGCTGGTGGAGTCGCTCGCCGCGACCGGCGTCGCGGGTCGTCCGGAGGAGTTCTTCCAGTACTTCTCGGATTCCTCGGCGGCTCCGCAGCCGCGTGAATGGTTCGCCGGTGTCAGCGATCCCACCATCCTCGAGCTCCTGGAGCCACTCGATCCCGGGGTGGTGGACACCCGCGATTCGGCCACCTGGCGCTCGGATGTGCGGGCGGCGGGTCGCACGCCGAACGGGGTGTGGGGCGGCAAGCTCATGTGGAACCAGACGCCGCTGCTGATCTCGCGCAGCCGGGTCGCGTCGGGTTCGTTGCGCGGCGCCGTCCGCTGGCTGTTCGACGGAGCCGATCCGCTCTACGTGCACGTCCATCGAGAAGATGTTGTGCCGCAAGCGGTGTCGATGTGGCGCGCGGTGCAGACCCGCGTGTGGCGGCACGACGGCTCGGACACCGACGAGCACGACGAGGCGGTGTATCACGCCGGCGGTATCGCCCATCTCGCCGGCATCTTGAGCGACCAGGAACGACAGTGGCGCAATTGGTTCGCCGCCGAGGGGATCGAACCGCTCGAGATCGGGTTCCGGGACCTGGTCACCGATCCCACGAAGGCGACCGCACTGGTGCTGGAGAAGATCGGGCAGGACCCGGAGCTGGCGCCGCCGCCACCGCTGAAGCCACAGTCCAATTCGCGGTCCAAGGAGTGGGCCCGACGCTATCGAGAAGACGCCGAACGAAACGGATACCCACTGTGACCGCTGTAGACGAGACCTCGCTCGACCGGGCGACCGGCGACCGGGCCCGGCCCGGGGACGCGGGCGACTTCGACCATGTGACCGCCGTCCGGGTGTTGGAGGCCGAGGCGGTGCACATCATCCGCGAGGTGGTGGCGGAACTGGAGCGGCCGGTGCTGCTGTTCTCCGGCGGCAAGGACTCCATCGTCCTGCTCCGGTTGGCCGAGAAGGCATTTCGGCCCGCGCCCCTGCCCTTCCCGATCATGCACGTCGACACCGGCCACAATTTCGACGAGGTGATCGAATTCCGTGACCGACGGGTCGCGCCGACCGCCGAGAATCCCGAGGGCATCGAACTCATCGTGGCCTCGGTCCAGGAGTCCATCGACTCCGGACGAGTCGCCGAGTCCACCGACCCGTCGGGTTCGCGGAACCGCCTGCAGACCCGCACCCTGCTCGATGCGCTGGAGGAGGGCGGATTCGACGCCGCGTTCGGCGGCGCCCGCCGCGACGAGGAGCGTGCCCGCGCCAAGGAGCGCATCTTCAGCTTCCGCGACGAGTTCGGGCAATGGGATCCCCGCGCCCAGCGACCCGAACCGTGGTCGCTGTACAACGGGCGGATCCGTCGTGGGGAGTCGGTGCGTGTGTTCCCGCTCTCGAACTGGACCGAGACCGACATCTGGCGCTACATCGAGCTCGAGGGCCTCGAGCTGCCCTCCATCTATTTCGCCGCCGAGCGGGAGGTCTTCGACCGGGACGGCATCCTGCTCTCGGTCTCGGAGTACTCACGGCCCCGCGACGGTGAGGAGGTACGGACCGAGTGGGTGCGCTACCGCACCGTCGGTGACCTGACCATCACCGGGGCGGTTCGCTCGCGGGCCACCACGATCGCCGAGATCATCGCCGAGATCAGCGAATCCACCGTCTCCGAACGCGGGGAGAGCCGCGCCGACGACCGCACGTCGAGCGCCGCCATGGAAGACCGCAAGCGCGAAGGATACTTCTGATGACTCTCACCTCGCCACAGCCGGTCGTCCCCGCCGGTGACGAAACAAGCACGTCCGCAAGGCAATTCCTGCGGATCGCGACCGCGGGCAGTGTCGACGACGGCAAGTCCACGCTCATCGGCCGGATTCTGCACGACACCGGCAGTCTGCCGACCGATCATCTCGCCGCGGTCACCGACGGCGACGGTGATGTCGACCTGGCCGCCCTCTCCGACGGCTTGCGCGCCGAACGCGAACAGGGCATCACGATCGATGTCGCCTATCGCTTCTTCTCCACGCCCACACGGAGTTACGTCCTCGCCGACACCCCCGGACACGAGCGGTACACCCGCAACATGTTCACCGGGGCGTCGAACGCGCACGTGGCGATCCTGCTCGTCGACGCCCGGCACGGCCTGCTGCGGCAGACCCGACGCCACGCCCGGATCGCAACTCTCGTGGGCGTGCCGCACGTGATCGCGGCGGTCAACAAGATCGACCTCGTCGATTACTCCGAGCACCGTTTCGACGAGATCCGGGCCGACCTCGCCGAACTCGCGGTGCAACTCGGGATCGGGGAGATCCCGGCGATCCCGGTGGCCGCCAAGCACGGGGACAACGTCGTGCACCGCTCGTCGAACACCCCGTGGTACTCCGGGACAACGCTGTTGGAGTACCTCGAGGACGTCGAGCTCCACGCGCCCGCGCCGGTGACCGAGGAACTGCGCCTTCCGATCCAGTGGGTGTCGCGTCCCAGCGAGTCGAACCGGCGTACCTACACCGGCCGGCTCGCTTCCGGAACACTGCGCGTCGGTGACGAGATCGTCGTGCTGCCGTCGGGAAGCCGGTCGACCGTCACGGCGCTCGATACCCTCGATCCCACGAGAGACGTTGCGGTGGCGCCTCTCTCGGTGGGAATCCAGGTCGCCGACGACATCGACATCGGTCGCGGCGACGTCATCGTGAGCGGTGCGGACGGAGCGCATGTACCGGTCCTGGCCCGCGAGATCGATGCGCACGTGTGCTGGTTGTCGAACTCGCCGCTGCGGGCCGGTGACCGCGTCGCCCTCAAGCACGGCCCGTCGACGGTCCGCGCCACCGTCCAGTCCCTCGAGCGGCGCCTCGACCCGGACACCCTCATCGAGCACGTCGCTCCCGGTGAGCTCGTGCTCAACGACATCGGCACCGTCACGCTGCGGACGTCGTCGGTGGTGCCGGCCGACCCCTATGCGAGCAACCGCGACACCGGCGCGTTCATCCTCATCGACGAGGCCTCGAACGACACGGTCGGCGCGGGGACGATCCTCGAGCCGCGCGAGGTCGTCCCGGGTAAGGCGACGCGCAACGACATCAAATGGCATCCGAGTTCGCTGGCGCGTGCGGAACGGTGGGCGCACACCCAGCAGCGCGGAGCGACGGTGTGGCTCACCGGTCTACCTGCGTCGGGCAAGTCCACCGTCGCCGTCGCGCTCGAGCGGGCCGTCGTCAGCCGCGGGCGCGTCGCCTACCTCCTCGACGGCGACAACATCCGGCACGGGATCTCCGACGACCTCGGCTTCTCCGCCGGTGACCGCGCGGAGAACATCCGCCGTGTCGGCCACGTGGCCCGACTCTTCGCCGACGCCGGGGTCATCGCGATCGCGTCGATGGTCTCGCCGCTGCGTTCCGACCGGGAGATCGCGCGTGAACTGCACCGCGCCGCCGACCTCGACTTCATCGAGGTCCACGTCTCCACGCCGGTCACCGAATGCGAACGCCGTGACCCCAAGGGCCTCTACGAACGCGCGCGACGCGGCGAACTCCGCGGGCTGACCGGCATCGATGCGCCCTACGAGAGTCCGGAGAGCCCCGATCTGCGATTCGACACCACCGGCGCGGACATCGACCGGCTGGCGTCGCTCATCCTCGGTGCGCTGATGGATCGCGGCATCATGGCGGGGTGAGTTGCTGTCATCCCCCGGGACCCGCGCACGGCGGCCCGGGTGCGCCGTTCCCGCCGGCCGAGCACGCCGGTGGCGGTCCCGGAGTGCACCCGATCGAGACGGTGGACATCCCGGCCGGGGGCTTCGCCATGGGGGATGCGTTCGACGAGGGGTACCGCACCGACGGTGAGCGACCGGTGCACGAGGTCGAGCTCGGTGCGTACTCGATCGACGCGACGACGGTGACCAACGCCGCGTTCGCCACGTTCGTCGCGGCGACCGGACACCAGACCGATGCCGAGCGATTCGGCGGTTCCGCGGTGTTCCACACTTACGCCACCGCGCCGGGCGAACCCGTGCCGGGAACACCGTGGTGGCTCGCGGTCGAAGGTGCGTCGTGGCGCCACCCGGCGGGTCCCGGCAGCCGGGTCGACGATCTGGCCGACCACCCCGTCGTCCACGTCAGCCACCGCGACGCGCAGGCCTATTGCGCCTGGGCCGGACGTGTCCTGCCCACCGAAGCGCAGTGGGAGAACGCGGCGCGGGGTGGGTTGCGCGGGGCCCGATACCCCTGGGGGAATGAACCACCCACCGCAGAAGCGCCCCGCTGCAACATCTTTCGCGGCGAGTTCCCGGATGCGCCGACCGCCCGGGTCGGCACCGTGCCCGTGCGGGACTTCGAGCCCAACGGCTTCGGCCTGTACCAGTGCGCCGGCAACGTCTGGGAGTGGTGCGCCGACACGTTCAGCGCCCGGTACTACCGCGTGTCCGACCGCAGCAACCCGCTGGGGCCGGGCCGGGGAAGCGCTCGCGTCCTGAGGGGCGGCAGCCATCTCTGCCACGACTCGTACTGTCATCGCTACCGGGTCGCCGCGCGATCGCACAACACGCCGGAGTCGACGGCGAGCAACATCGGGTTCCGGACCGTCGGTCCCGCGGCCGGCTGACTTCCATCCGGCCGACAACCCGTCCTGCACGTCCCGGGACACAGGGCCCGCTCGCTGCGCTCCCGGCGCCCGGGACACAGGGCCCGCTCGCTGCGCTCCCGGCGCCCGGGACACAGGGCCCGCTCGCTGCGCTCCCGGCGCCCGGGAACCGAACTCCGCCGTGGTCAGTTGGATCAGCAGACTGTGTGTCGATTTCCGGGAGACCCGATCGGCTGTGCGATCGTGGTTCCCCTCGGGCGGTGTCCGCCCGAAAGTCGTCGGACCGGAGAGGGGAGTAGGGCAGGAATGCGTGTGGAGGGCCGGGATGCGGTGCGTCGGGAGTCGAGGCGGCCGAACCCGTGGAGGAACGGCCTCATGGCCTCGGCCGTGGCGGTCGCGTCGTCGGTGCTGCTGGCCGGCTGCATCGACCTGCCGTCGCTGACCAGGCCGGACATCCCGGAGGGCATCCCGCCGGGGGCAGGCGTGCCCCAGCCCTACATCGACATCAACGCACCCGGGCGTACCGCGGACAGGATGCACGACTGGGCCGTGCCCATCGCGGAGTCCACCGGTATCCCGGTCGTCTCGCTCCAGGCCTACGGCAACGCCGCCGAGATCCAGCGCCAGCAACACCCCGAGTGCGGGCTGAACTGGACCACGCTGGCGGGGATCGCCGGCGTCGAGAGCAAACACGGCCACTACCGCGGCTCCGACGTGGCCGACAACGGCGACGTCAACCCGCCCATCCGGGGCGTCAAACTCGACGGCACCCGCGGCAACATGGAGATCCTCGACACCGACGGCGGCGCACTCGACGGCGACGCCACCCACGATCGAGCGATGGGGCCGTTCCAGTTCATCCCGGAGACGTGGAAGCGCTACGGCGTCGACGCCAACGGTGACGGCGTCCCCGACCCCGACAACATCGACGACGCCGCCCTCTCGGCGGCCCGCTATCTGTGTGTCTCCGCCGGCAACGACATGACGACGCCGGAAGGGTGGGAGAAGGCCGTCCGGACCTACAACAACTCGATGGCCTACGTCCTCGACGTGCGCGATCACGCCAACGCCTACTCGATCAACGTCCGCTTCTGAACCCTGCCGGGAAGGGCTTCAGCGCTTGCGTCGACCTTGTCACGTGCGGCTTCGGCGCAGCCACTAGGCTCTTGCCTATCGGCCGGCACCAGAACCGGCCGTCGTCGGCGTAGGCGGCCCCGTCGGAGGACACATCTCCTGGGATCACGCCGACGAACTCGTCCACCGAGATTGGGGTGCAACCGTGGCAATCATCGAGCAGGTAGGTGCGCGTGAGATTCTCGATTCGCGGGGCAACCCGACGGTCGAGGTCGAGGTCGTCCTGGATGACGGCACCTTCACCCGGGCCGCCGTGCCGTCCGGGGCGTCGACCGGCGAACACGAGGCCGTCGAACTGCGCGACGGTGGCGACCGGTACCTGGGCAAGGGCGTCACCAAGGCCGTCGAGGGTGTCCTCGGGGAACTGGCCCCGGCCGTGATCGGGATCGAGGCCGAGGAACAGCGCCTCGTCGACCAGGCACTGCTCGACTGCGACGGCACCCCCGACAAGAGCCGTATCGGCGCCAACGCGCTGCTCGGTGTCTCGCTCGCGGTCGCCAAGGGCGCGGCCGAATCGGCCGGGCTGCCGCTGTTCCGTTACATCGGCGGACCCAACGCCCACATCCTGCCGGTGCCGATGATGAACATCATCAACGGTGGCGAGCACGCCGACAACGGCATCGACTTCCAGGAATTCATGATCGCCCCGGTCGGCGCGCCGACCTTCAAGGAGGCGCTGCGGTGCGGTGCCGAGGTCTACCACGCCCTCAAGGGCGTCCTGAGCAAGCAGGGCATGAGCACCGCACTCGGCGACGAGGGTGGCTTCGCCCCCGACCTGCCCAACACCGAGGCGGCCATCGCGGTCATCGGTGAGGCGGTCGGCAAGGCCGGCTACAACTTCGGCCGCGACGTCGTCATCGCGCTCGACGCCGCAGCGACCGAGTTCTTCTCGAACGGTGCCTACAAGCTCGAGGGCAAGGAACTCGGCGCCGACGAGATGGTGTCGTTCTACGAGAAGCTCATCAGCGACTTCCCGATCGTCTCGATCGAGGACGGTCTGTCCGAGGACGACTGGGACGGCTGGGCCAAGCTGACCGAGTCGATCGGCGATCGGGTGCAGCTCGTCGGTGACGACCTGTTCGTCACCAACCCCGAGCGTCTCGAGGAGGGGATCTCCAAGGGCATCGCCAACGCACTGCTCGTGAAGGTGAACCAGATCGGCACCCTGACCGAGACCCTCGACGCCGTCGCACTCGCGCACAACAACGGCTACAAGACGATGATGAGTCACCGGTCCGGTGAGACCGAGGACACCACCATCGCCGACCTCGCCGTCGCCTGCAGCTGTGGACAGATCAAGACCGGCGCCCCGGCCCGCTCCGAGCGCGTCGCCAAGTACAACCAGCTGCTGCGGATCGAGGAAGGACTCGGCGACGCGGCACGGTACGCGGGCGACCTCGCCTTCCCGCGTTTCTCGTTTGGTTCGTGATTAGCTGTCTGCATGGCTTCGCAGCGACGTCACCGCGGTGACGGGCGTCAGCGTGGGCGCGATCGTCGGGTAGACGCGCGCTCACGCGAACGCGCCCGTCGCACGCGGCGGCACGCTCGTCCTGCGTCGTCGACGGTGCCCGAGGAAGCGGTCGAGGCGGCTGGGCACGAGCTTCCCGCCGATCTCGACGCACCGGTCGCCGACGACACCTCGGATTCCGGGTTTCGTCGGGTGGCGCCGGAGCGCGTGCCTCGAACCCGCCGACGTCCGGCCCGCGCCGGCATCGGCGCCCGCCTGCGTGGTGTCGAGATGACCCCGGCCGGCCTTGCGACGCTCGTCATCACCGTCGTGGTGGTGTGCGTGGTGGCACTGACCCTCGCGATGCCGCTGCGGACGTACTTCAGTCAGCGTTCGGAATTCCGCCAGCTGACCGCGTCGAACGAGCAGCTGCAACGCGAGGTCGCGGACTATCAGCAGAAGGTCAACGAGCAGAACGATCCCGCCTACATCGAGGCCCAGGCGCGGACGCGTCTGCAGTTCGTCAAACCAGGAGAGATCCCGCTCGTGATGTTGTTCCCCGCCGACGAGGCACGGCGCGAGGCCGCCGAACGTGCCGAAGAGCGCGCCCGCGCACCGTGGTACGGAAATCTCTGGGACACGCTGTCGACCCCTCCCGGCGTGCAGTGAGCTCCTCCTCCGGCCACGGTGTCTCCGCGGAGGATCTCGCCACGGTTGCCGCCCAGCTCGGACGCGAACCGCGCGGGGTCCTCGAGATCAGCTACCGCACACCTGACGGGAAGCCCGCGGTCGTCAAGACCGCGCCCCGGCTGCCCGACGGCACACCGTTCCCGACGTTGTACTACCTGACCGATCCGCGGCTGACCGCCGAGGCGAGCCGCCAGGAGTCGGCCGGCGTCATGAAGGGCATGACCGCGCGCCTGCACGACGACGCCGAACTCGCCGCGGCGTACCGCCGTGCGCACGAGGACTATCTCGCCGAACGCGACGCGATCGAACCCCTCGGCACCGATTTCACCGGTGGCGGTATGCCGGACCGGGTGAAGTGCCTGCACGTCCTGATTGCGCACTCCCTCGCCAAGGGTCCGGGACTCAATCCGCTCGGTGACGAGGCGGTGGCGCTCGCGGCCGCGAACGGGTTGCGCGGCACCGCGATTCCGGAGGACTGGCCCGAGGCGTCGGACGCGGGGACCGACGAGTGACCGTCGTCGGAGCCGTGGACTGCGGCACCAACTCGATCCGCCTGCTCGTGGCGAAGCCGGGCCCGGACGGGCGACTCGTCGATCTCCATCGTGAGATGCGTGTGGTCCGACTGGGTTACGGCGTCGACGCGACCGGGATGTTCGCCGCGGAATCGATCGGGCGGACGCGCGTCGCCCTCAGCGACTATGTCGACACGATGGAAGCGCTCGGCGTCGAGAGAGTGCGGATGGTCGCCACCTCCGCGACCCGTGACGCGTCGAATCGCGACGAGTTCTTCGCCATGACCGCCGATCTGCTCGGGTGCGTGTCCGCCGGCGCGATCGCCGAGGTCATCACCGGCGACGAGGAGGCGCGGCTGTCGTTCCGCGGGGCAGTCGGCGAATTGGATTCGGCGGATGGGCCGTTCGTGGTCACCGACCTCGGCGGCGGTTCGACGGAAGTCGTCCTGGGCGATGCGGACGGGGTGACCGCGGCGTACTCGGCCGACATCGGGTGTGTTCGGCTGACCGAGCGTGCTCTGCCGTCCGACCCGCCCACGCCGGCCGAACTGGCCGCGGCGACCGAGTTCGCGCGCGAACGTCTCGCTGAGGCGTTCGCCGCGGTGCCGGTTCAGTCCGCTCGCACCTGGGTGGGCGTCGCCGGCACGATGACGACGCTCGCCGCGCTCGGTGCCGGCCTCCCCGAGTACGACTCGGACGCGATCCATCTGTCGACGATCTCGCTGCCCGAACTCGACCGGGTCTGCCGAAACCTGATCGGTATGACACGCGCCGACCGCGCGGCGCTCGGACCGATGCACCCCGGGCGCGTCGACGTCATCGGCGGCGGATCACTGATCACCCTCGAGCTCGCGAGAGTGCTGTCGGAAAGTGCCGGTATCGACGAACTAGTCGTGAGCGAACACGACATCCTCGACGGGATCGCGTTGGGAATACTCGACTGAGCGGTGCTCGATCCAGTTACCATGCGTCGCATGGCATACAACCTGCGTTGTCCCTGCGGTGAGTCCATCACGGCCCTCGAAGCCGACTTCGTGCCGTCGGTCCAGGCCCACCTCGCCGCCGAACATCCCGGCCGCGACTACAGCGAGACCGAGATCATGATGATGGCCATGACCGTTCCCGACCGTTCGGTGAAGTCCGACGGCTGAGCGGCGTCGGATCAGACGGCAGCCGGATCGCGCAGCGAGATGTTGTTGCACGCCTCGCAGACCGACTCGGGGATGACACCGCGGCGCTGCAGGAATCCGAAGATCGTGCAGCCCAGGCAGAAGCCGAAGACGGCCTCGAGCGTAGCGGCGGCGATCAGCACGCCCGTGGCGAGTTGGGCGGCGAGCCCGTAGCCGAGCAGGGTGAGCACGAAGGCGGTCCCGCTGACGACGAGGCCGATGGTCTGGGCGAACCGCTTGGGCGGCCCGGGGACCAGCTTCTCCTTGCGGATGATCTTCGGCACGAGGAAGCGCACCGAGAGTTGCCCGAAAGGCGACAGGGTCGGTCCCGATGCCACACGCAGCGCAAACCCCAGGGCGAGGATGCCGTAGAGCACGGGGGTGTTCACCGACACCGCGATGATCGCGAGGACGACGACCAACCCGGCGGTACTGCGCGCGGCGTAGTCGTTGACCGGGTTCGGGAACGTGAGGACAGAGCGCACCGACATCGGGCAACAACCTCCGGAGAGCGGGGACAATCGCCGACCAAGGTACGTGCGACGGCCCCATCGGGCAACGATTGCGCCCAGGGTGAATCGATCGGTGCCGGTCAGGACCCTGCGGTCGGGTCCATTCGCGGCTCGGACGCGGCGATGTCCCGCGGGTCGTCGACGTCCGGTTCGTCCTTGTCGGTCTCGCCGCCGTCGGAGGCGAGTTCAGCCTCGCGGGAGACCTCGCCCTCCTGGTCGATACCGGTCTGCTCACCGACGTCGATGCGGTCTGGCAGTTCGTCCATGTCCACTCCGGTCGCCTCTCTGGCCTGTTCGGATTCGGCGTACGGGGCCGAGGTGTCCACCTCGGACGATGCGTCCGCGAACTCGGCGTCGATGATGCCGCTCGCGTCGTATCGCGGGTGGGCGTCGGCTTTGGCCTTGCGGGCGGCCTCGCGCATCTCGAACCCGTCGGTCACGATCTCACCGATCTCGCGGGTCACGCCCGCGACGGCTCCGGTGATGATGGTCGCTATCCGGCCGACATGGGTGGCCGTGGACTCGATCAATTCCTGGAACAGATCCTTGTTGCGTTCGATGCTGTCGACCATCGCTTCGGGAATCCCCCTGCAGTTGGTTGCGGCTGGAGCCTGATCGGTGTGCCCAGAGCCTACCCCCGGGGCACACCGATCAAACCGGCGTCAGGCGACCGAGGCGGGCTTCTCGCGCTCGACGATGACGGTCAGATCGTTGTCGTCGCGCGTCATCCAGTTGGGCAACGACAGCTTCGCGATCTTCTTCCAGGTCGACGCGAGCTGGTGGCTCAGCGAGCCGGTGTTGTACGGCAGTCCGTAGCGTTCGCAGATCTCCCGGACCTCCGCGGACATCTCGGGGTAGCGACTGGCCGGGATGTCGGGGAAGAGGTGGTGCTCGATCTGGTGCGAGAGGTTGCCGCTCATCACATGGAACAACGGGCTGCCGGTGATGTTGGCCGAACCGAGCATCTGCCGCAGGTACCACTGGCCCCGCGTCTCGTTCTGGCATTCCTCGGACGTGAATGTCTGTGCACCGCTGGGGAAGTGGCCGCAGAAGATGATCGAGTAGGTCCACACGTTGCGCACCAGGTTGGCGGTCGCGTTACCGATGAGGGTCGGAACGAAGAGCGGGCCCGTGAGCGCGGGGAAGACGACGTAGTCCTTGAGGACCTGACGACCGGCCTTGCGCCACATGCCTTTCACCAGGCCCTTGATGTCACTCCACTTGCGCTTGCCGGCGATGACGTTCTCGGCTTCGAGGTCGTGCAGCATGACGCCCCACTCGAAGAGCAGCATGAGTGCGGTCGCGTAGCCGAGGTTGCCCAGGTAGTAGGGGTTCCACTTCTGATCGCGGTCCATTCGCAGGATGCCGTAACCGATGTCGCGGTCCTCACCCAGGATGTTGGTGAAGGTGTGGTGCAGGTAGTTGTGGCTGTGCTTCCACTGATCGGCCGGACAGACGGTGTCCCACTCGAACTCGCGGGAGTTGTAGGTGTCCTCGCGCATCCAGTCGTACTGACCGTGCATGACGTTGTGGCCGATCTCCATGTTGTCGAGGATCTTCGACACCGAGAGGGCGCCTACCGCGGCGATCCATGCGGGCGGGAAGAACCCGAGGTACATGAGTGCGCGTCCGCCGATCTCGAAACCGCGCTGGGCGCGGATCACCGAGTAGAGGTAGTCGCGGTCCTTCTGGCCCAGGTCGGCGACGATCCGGGCCCGCAGGGCGTCGAGGTCCCGCCCGAGCGCCTCGACCTGCGCGTAGGACATGACGACGGTGTTGGGGTCGTCCGCGACCTTCTGGTCGGCGCCGACGCGGTGCAGCGCGGGCAGGTTGTCGTCGATGGTGGTCTCGACGTCACGGCTGATGTCGATGGTCATGGCATTGCCTCCTTCTCGGAGAGGAGATGTGGCTGGGAAGGGTGGATCTGGGGGATCAGCTCGCGGGCATCAGATGTCGATGTCGACCGAGCCGACCGGCGCGCTGATGCACAGCTGGATCTGGGTGTCGGACTCGTCGTCGATCTCGCCGGTCAGGACGTTGCGGGTGCACCCCGACTTCTTCGTCGCGACGCAGGAGAAGCAGATCCCCATCCGGCACCCGGATTCGGGCGTGAGCCCGGCCGTTTCGGCCTGGTCCAGGATCGGACGGCCGTCGTTGGCCGCCGACGTCCCCGACGAGGAGAACGTGACCTCGCCCTCGACGGAGTCGGGGTCGACGGCGGGGATGATCGGCGCGAAGGCCTCGCTGTGCAACGGCTGGCTGATGGCGAGTTCGGCATGGACCCGTGCGACCTCGTCCATGAGGGCGGCGGGGCCGCAGACGAACACGTCGGCGTCGGACAATCCCGGGATTCCCTCGAGGTGGTCGGCGCTGAAGTGTCCGTCGTCGCGCGTGTGGTAGAGGCGCAGGTCGAACCGGGGATGGCTGTCCGCGAGCTGACGCAACTCGTCGCGGTAGGCGACGTCGGCCGGGGTGCGCGCATAGTGCACGAACGTGATCGGTCCCGCGTACTGTCGGGCGACGAGTGTTCGCGCCATTGAGAGTACAGGTGTAATCCCGCTGCCGCCGCTGACGAAGACCGCCGACGTCGGGTCGGTGTCGGGAAGCACGAACTCGCCGTCGGCGGCGGACAGCCCGACGACGTCCCCGGCGCGGGCGTGCTCACGAAGGTGGGTGGACACGAAGCCGTCGTCGTGTGCGGTGATGGTCAGCTCGATCTCGCCGTGCGGGCCCGCGGCGGCGTTGGCCGGCGAGAAGCAGCGGGTGTGCCGAACGCCGTCGATGACGACCTTGAGCTGCACGAACTGGCCGGCCTCGTGGCCTCGCCACTGACGGGTCGGACGAATGGTGAGGCGGACGGTGCGCGCCGTGGGACGCTCGACATGGGTGATCTCGCCGCGCAGATCGCGCCAGGTGATCATCGGATCGAGCAACTCGAGGTAACGGTCGACCGGATGCGGCGACAGCGCTGCCTCCACGATCGAACCGACCAGACGGCTCCACCGGCCGGGCTCGGCGCCGGTGCCGGCGCGGGTCTGGTCCTGGGGTGTGCGGATGCTCATGGGCTGGGCTCCGTTCGGTCCGTTTCGGTGTACATGTGTACGCCGACAAGTGTGACACAGCGCGATGGTCGATCGTCAAGTGTTCGCTGATGTGACTGCCGTCACGACACCGCCTGTGCCTCTCCGCCGCGTCGGCTGACCCGACGCATAGACTCGGGTGCGTGACACGCACGCGAGAGCCGAGCCGGCGCGATGCGCAGACCCGTGCGGACCGCAAGAACCAGACGCGACAGGCGTTGCTGGACACCACGCGGTCACTGGTCGGCGAGCGCAGTTTCGGCAGCATCAGCCTCCGTGAGGTCGCCCGTGGCGCCGGGATCGTGCCGACCGCCTTCTATCGCCACTTCGCATCGATGGAGGATCTCGGGGTCACCGTCGTCGAGGACTCGATGCG
Organism: Gordonia sp. BP-119; assembly: GCF_016924115.1. Classification (NCBI taxonomy): domain Bacteria; kingdom Bacillati; phylum Actinomycetota; class Actinomycetes; order Mycobacteriales; family Gordoniaceae; genus Gordonia; species Gordonia sp. BP-119. Next base: position 5,989 of record NZ_JAFFZF010000010.1, on the reverse strand, counting down.
CGTCCTGCGACGGGCGCTGCGTGAGGGACGACGCGACCTGGCGGCGCGTGACGCCTTGCCCACCGCACAGAACTCGCTGGCCATCCTGCTGCGGCACGTCCGCGAGAACGAGTCGCAATTCCGGTTCCTGGTGCGCGAGCAGCGGGGCGGCATCGCCGAGATCCGTCGCGCGATCGACACCGAACTCCGGTTGTTCTCCAAGGAACTCGCGATCGATCTCGCCCGGATCCCGGACCTGGCACGGTGGCAGTCCGACGACCTCGAACTGGCAGCGGAGCTGATCGTCATCATCATGCTCACCGCGGTGGCCGATCTGCTCGACGGTGAGTATCGCGGACGTTCCGCCGAGCAGGAGATCGTCGAGCGCACCGAGCGACAACTCGTGATGGTCTTCCTCGGTATGGGTCAATGGCGCCCGTCGACCGATTGAGCGGCGGGGATCGGACGTCCTGGTAGTTGCCGGCCTACAGCTTGTCGGCGCTCTCGGTGAGTCCCGACCCGCTGGGCGGGAGTAGCGGGCGAGGTGGCAGCGGGGAGGAGTAGACCACATTGGTGGTGACGCTGCCGAGGGTTCCGACCATGCCGCTGACCCGTTCCAGGTGCTTCATGTCGGTGGCGACGACCTTCATGATGAAACAGTCGTCGCCGGTGACGTGATGCGCCTCGATGACTTCGGGTAGGCCTGCGAGCAGGGTGTGCAACGGCTCGTACCTGCTGCTGGGATACCGCAGCCGTAGGAAGGCCAGGATCGCGAACCCGAGCCGCTCGGGGTCGACGCTGGCGCTGTAGCCGCTGATCACCCCGGATTCTTCGAGGCGGCGCACGCGCTCGGCTGTGGCGCTGTGACTCATCGTGATCTGCCGGGCCAGTTCTGCAATGCTCTGCCGTCCGTTCGCTTGAAGCGACGTCAGGATTGCCGTGTCGACCCTGTCGGACTCGAAAGTGAGATTCTTCGCCATCGAGCAAGAATGCCATGAAAGTACCGGCGACTCCGACAAGGTGCCGGGAGGTCGCCCTTCCGTTGGCGAACGGACGTGAATAGCGTCGAGGCATGCCAGATTCGCCGTCATCAGACCTCTTGATATCCCACTTCGCTCGCAAGCTCGGCTTCGAGACCGATGCGTCCGACGTGCACGCCGATCAGGAACGCGGTGTGAACTTCGTCTTGATCGACTCACGAGGTGAGGCGGCGTGGGCGCAGGGGCGCATCGTCGGAGCCGTGCACATGCCGACGTCACAGATCGCCGCACGCGCCGTCGACGAGATAGCAACGAGCACACCGGTTGTGACGTACTGCTGGGGGCCCGGATGCAATGGTTCGACGCGGGCCGCGCTGGAGTTCGCCAAGCTGGGTTACCGGGTCAAGGAGATGATCGGCGGTTACGAATACTGGGCGCGCGAGGGCTACCCCGTCGAGAATGATCACAGCCGGATCATCCGGTCCAAAGACCCGCTCACCGTGCCACTGGACTCGGTGGTCTGCGACTGCTGAAACAGTCGTACCCGCCGACGCCTAGCGGCCGGGCCCCGCGGTTGTCGATTTGCCCTCAGGGCGATTTCAACTGTGGTCCGCCGACGCGATGGTGCCGGACACTGGGCCGAGGCACCGCGCCGGCCCACTCGCCCCGAGGCGGGAGTCGAGGCGGTGTCGTGCTCGTCACGTGCCGACCCGACCGAAAGGTGCCCTCGCGGTGTCTCTGCATTTCCACTGGTTCCTGCCCACCTACGGCGACTCGCGCAATCTGATCGCGGGCGGCCACGGCAGCCAGATGACAGGGGACCGGCCGGCCGATCTGCGGTACCTCAAACAGCTCGCCGGCGCCGCCGAGGCCAACGGCTTCGAAGCCGTCCTGACCCCGGCAGGTCTCTGGTGCGAGGACGCCTGGCTGACCACCGCCGCTCTGATCGACGCCACCGAGAGCCTCAAATTCCTGGTGGCGTTCCGCCCCGGGCTCATCTCGCCGACGCTGGCCGCCCAGATGGCCGCCACGTTCCAGTGGCATTCGCAGGGCCGCCTTCTGGTCAACGTCGTCACCGGCGGCGAGTCGAGTGAACAGCGCGCCTTCGGCGACTTCCTGGCGAAGAACGCGCGGTACGAGCGTTGCGACGAGTACCTGGAGATCATCCGGCGGCTCTGGACCGAGGAAGAACCCGTCGACGTGGTGGGGAAGTACCTGCGCGTCGAGGGTGCGCAGCTCGGACGCCGCCCCGATCCGACGCCGGAGATCTTCTTCGGCGGATCGTCGCCGGCCGCCGGTGACGTCGCCGCCAAGCACGCCGACACCTACCTCACCTGGGGCGAACGTCCGGACGCGGTGGCCGAGAAGATCGCGTGGGTCAACGGCCTCGCGGCCGCGCAGGGCCGGGAACTCTCGCACGGCATCCGTTTTCACGTGATCGCCCGCGAGACGTCGGAGCAGGCCTGGGCCGAGGCGGCCCGTCTGCTCGGTGCGCTCGATCCGGCGCAGGTCGCGACCGCCCAGCAGAATCTGGCGCGCTCGGAGTCCGAGGGTCAGCGACGTATGTCCGAACTCCACGGTCGTGGAGCCGGTTTCGCCGACCACAACGATCCGCACTCGCTGGAGATCCACCCCGGCGTGTGGGCCGGGGTCGGACTCGTCCGTGGTGGTGCGGGTACGGCGCTGGTCGGCTCCTACGACGAAGTGGCCGCACTCATCGCCGAGTACGCCGCGCTCGGACTCGACCACTTCATCCTGTCGGGCTATCCGCATCTCGAAGAGGCGTACCACTTCGGCGACGGGGTCCGGCCCGCTCTCGCCCGGCTCGGACTGCTCGACCCGGCGTCGGCCGGCCCGTCCGTGGCCGTGCGCACCGCGTTCCTGCCGCGTCTGCAGGCCGCATCATCCTGATCGACAACACTTTTCACCTTCACCACGTCCCTTCTCGCCATGTAACCGACACCTCGCGGAGGTAGCCATGTCCACCGAGTCCATCGCGGACCAGATCAAGTTCGCCTACTGGGTGCCCAACGTCAGCGGTGGCCTGGTCACCAGCACCATCGAGCAACGCACCGGCTGGGACTACGACTACAACGTCAAACTCGCGCAGACCGCCGAGAACAACGGTTTCGAGTACGCGCTGTCGCAGGTGCGGTACGAGGCGAGCTACGGAGCCGAATACCAGCACGAATCCACCAGTTTCAGCCTCGCACTCCTGCTCGCCACGCAGCGGCTGAAGGTGATCGCGGCGGTGCACCCGGGGCTCTGGCATCCGGCCGTCCTGGCCAAGCTCGGCGCCACCGCCGACCATCTGTCCAAGGGTCGCTTCGCGATCAACGTCGTCAGCGGCTGGTTCAAGGACGAGTTCACCCACCTCGGCGAGCCGTGGCTCGAGCACGACGAGCGGTACCGGCGCAGCGGAGAGTTCCTCGAGGTGATCCGCAAGATCTGGACCGAGGACGAGGTCGATTACCGCGGCGACTTCTACCGCATCCACGACTTCACGCTGAAGCCCAAGCCGCTCAACACCGTCGAGCGTCCGAACCCCGAGCTGTTCCAGGGCGGGAACTCCTCGGCCGCCCGCAACAACGGCGGACGCTACGCGGACTGGTACTTCTCCAACGGCAAGGACTTCGACGGCGTGACCGAGCAGCTCGACGACCTCCGCGCCGTCGCACGTGCCCACGAGCGCGAGGTGAAATTCGGGCTCAACGGCTTCATCATCGCGCGGGACACCGAGAAAGAGGCCCGCGACACTCTGCGCGAGATCGTCGAGAAGGCGAATCGCCCTGCGGTGGAGGGCTTCCGGGACGCCGTCCAGCAGGCCGGGAACTCGACAGGCGACAAGAAGGGCATGTGGGCCGACTCGTCGTTCGAGGACCTCGTCCAGTACAACGACGGCTTCCGGACCCAGCTGATCGGCACCCCGGAGCAGGTGGCCGAACGCATCGTCGCCTACAAGCGTCTGGGCGTCGACCTGATCCTCGGCGGCTTCCTGCACTTCCAGGAGGAGATCGAGTACTTCGGTGAGAAGGTGCTGCCTCTGGTGCGCGAGATCGAGGGCGCCCAGAGCGACACCGCCCCGACGCCTGCGGGAGTGGCGTGACCGCAGTGAGCCAGGCGCGGGTTCGGTCCGCCGTGCGGATCGGGTCCGAGGCCGAGGCGCTGTCGATCGCGCGCGAATTGGCCGCCGAATTCGCGGTCGGGGCGGCCGAGCGCGACCGCGAACGTCGGTTGCCCCATGCCGAGATCGACCGTCTGTCGCAGTCGGGGCTGCTGGCACTCACCGTCCCGGCTCGGTTCGGCGGTCTCGACCTGCGTCCCAGTGCGCTCGCCGAGGTGGTGTCCATCCTGGCCGCCGCGGACGCGAGCATCGCGCAGATCCCGCACAGCCACTTCGTCTACCTCAATCTCGTCCGCCTGTCCGCGGGAGAAGTGTTGCAGGAGCGAATCTTCGCCGACGTCCTCGCGGGTGGACGGGTGGCCAACGCGCAGTCCGAGCGGGGCGGCAAGACCATCGCCGACATCTCGACACGGTTGAGTCCGGTGGCCGATCGAGCATCGACGCGTTTCGTCCTCGACGGTGAGAAGTTCTATTGCACCGGTTCGTTGTTCGCGGACACCCTCGCCGTCCTCGCGCGGCTGGACGTCGCCGTCGGCGACCTCGCACCCGGGGAGTACGTGGCTTTCGTCCCGGCCGATGCCGACGGCGTGGAGATCGTCGACGACTGGGATGCGGTGGGACAGCGCACGACCGGCTCGGGGACCGTCCGGTTCAGCGGGGTCGGCCTGGGTCTCGCGGATCTGGTGGCGCGCGCACCGGCAACATCTGCGCCCACCGGTTACGGCGCCTTCGCCCAGCTGCTCCATGCGGCGATCGACGTCGGTATCGCCCGCGGTGCGCTGCGCGCGGCGTCGGAGTTCGTGCGTACGAAGTCACGACCGTGGTTCGAGGCGAATGTCGAACGAGCAGTGGATGATCCGCTGTTGGTGCAGCGCTTCGGCGAGTTGGAGGTCGAGGTCGCGACCGCCGAGGCGACCCTCGCCGAGGCCGGTCGAAGAGTCGACGGGGCAGTGGGAGGTACCCCGGAATCGTCCTCGCGCGAGTTGGTCGCGGAGGCCTCGATCGCAGTCGCGACGGCGAAGGTGGTGGCCGACCGGGTGGCCCCCTCGGTGGCGTCGGCTCTGTTCGAGGTGAGCGGGACCCGCAGTGCCGCCGGTGGTGGGGGGCTGGATCGCTTCTGGCGCGACGCCCGGACGCACACGCTGCACGACCCCGTGCGATGGAAGTACCAGCACATCGGGCGCTGGGTTCTGCGCGGCGAGGAGCCGCCCCTGCACGGCGTGATCTGACCGCGGGGGCGTCCGGCGTCGGCGTCAGAGGTAGCGGCCGACGAGCGGCACGGCCTTCTTCGGGGTCTTCGCGTTGAAACCGTCGCCGATCGCACGCAGTTTCCACTCGCCGCCGTCGCGGGAGATGACCGCCATCGCGACCGCGGTGAACGGCATCCCGCCCTTGAGGGTGTAACGGGCCAGCTCGGCGGAGGTCGTCTCGTCGACGAGCCGGCAGTAGGCGTTCTCGATCTTCTCGAACGTGTGGCCCCGGTACGACGTGACGATGAACATCAACGCGTCGATCTGGGGTGGGACCGACTGCAGCGCAACGCGGATGACCTCGTCGTCGCCCTCGCCTTCACCGGTGAGGTTGTCGCCGGAGTGCAGGATCGAACGGTTCTTGCTGTTGAGGTGACCGTAGTAGACGGTCTCGACGCACTTCCCGCCCGAGAACATGAGCACCGAGGCGTCGAGGTCGATCGAGCCCCCGCGCCCGAATCCGCCGCGCACCGGATCCCACCCGAGTCCCATCTGGATGTCGGTGAGTGCCACGCCACCCTCCTTGCGGAGGGTGACCTTCTGGCCTTTCGCCAAGCTCACCGGGGCGCCCTTGCGCAGACTGACTTCCGCGGGCTGCGCGGGTGCCGGGGGCGCGGAGGTGGGCGGCGCCGCCGGGGGCGCGGGTGACGGGGGAG